>NZ_MVON01000012.1:0-89295 GCF_002018925.1 Acinetobacter sp. MF4642 | reverse complement strand
TGTGCTGGCGACAATAGCAAGAGTGAACCACCTGATCCCTTCCCGAACTCAGAAGTGAAACCTCTTAGCGCTGATGGTAGTGTGGAGTTATCCATGTGAGAGTAAGTCATCGCCAGCTCATTAATTCAAATCCCCCTCCGCTAATCGCTGAGGGGGATTTTTTTATGTGTGAAATAATAAAAAATGAACGAATCAATCGTCTAATTGAGGTTTAGGACAGGTTTCTACATACTGATTTACTTATTTATCGATCATGACATTTAATCTACCCAACATTTTTGTTTTAAAATTTTTAAAAAATTGGATAGTCGATCAAATGCTCATAGTTTGTTAGCAATATCTTTAAATGGAATAATGAGTATGTCTAATAAAATTCAATATCAACTGAAAAAACTTCCTTTAATCTCATGTGCGTTGTTGAGCTGTTTGGCTTTTGGGCAAGTACATGCTGTATCTAATGATCAGGTCAAACATCTGGTTGAGTCAGAAAAAAAGAATTATTTAAATACTCTAGAGGCTTTAGTCAATATTGAGTCGGGGAGTAAAGATCTTGTCGGCGTGAATAAGATAGCCAAATATGTCGCTGAACAATTAAAAATGACAGGAGCTGAGGTCAGTATTGTAGAAGCTAAAGATATATATCGTATGGATGATACGCCCCAACAGACTGGTCCAATGGTAAAAGCTGTTTTAAAGGGTAAAGGCAGCAGTAAAATTATGCTAATTGCTCATATGGATACGGTGTATTTAACAGGAATGTTGAAAGACCAACCTTTTAAAATGGAAGGGGATAAAGTTTTTGGTCTTGGAATTTTAGATGATAAACAGGGGGTTGCTGCGATTATTCATACGCTTGATCTTTTGAAAAAGTTGAATTATCAAGACTATGGCATGATTACAGTCTTACTTAACTCCGATGAGGAGATCAGTTCGCCAGGTTCACGCAAACTGATTACTGAAACTGCACAAGACCAAGATGTGGTTTTGTCATTTGAGGGTGGTGGTAAAGATGGCAGTTTACGATTAGCCACCAGTGGGATTGGTGCAGCATATTTAGAGGTTCACGGGAAATCTGCACATGCAGGGGTTAAGCCTGAAGCAGGCATAAATGCACTGACAGAATTATCACATCAAATCTTACAGTTACAAGATTTATCCAATCCTAAAACAGGGTTGAAATTAAACTGGACTGTAGCGAGTGCAGGTAAAGTGCGTAACGTGATTCCAGACCTTGCGACTGCACAAGCAGATGTTCGTGCTTTGCAAGTTAAAGATTTTCAGCAAGTGGAACGTGTATTACAGGAAAGGATTAAACGTAAAAAGTTAGCTGATAGTGAAGTTAAGTTAAAGTTTGAAATGCGTCGCCCACCTTTAATGGCAAATCCACAGGCAAAAAAATTGGCTGAACAAGCACAGCTTATTTACAAAAATGATTTTAACTTACCAATGAAGGTCTTAACTGAAGCAACAGGTGGTGGTACAGATGCAGCATTTGCTGGCTTAAATTCGAAAGCAGCGATTTTAGAAGGCATGGGCTTATCTGGTGATGGTGCACATTCGAATAATGCTGAATATATTCTGGTCGAAAGTATTGTGCCGCGTTTATATTTAGCGACAAAGTTGATTATGGACTTATCGACCGCTCAAAAATAATAAAGTTGGTATGAAAGAACTCAACTGATTTGAGTTTTTACATCATGAAAGATGGTGTTTATTTTTAGCAGCATCTTTCATTAATCTAAATATTAGAATCTTATAAGGAAATGATGAGATCTTAAATAAAAACTATATAAAGTGAGGGATATTCTGAGAGATCGGTATAGCTATAGTTGATGTTACTTTTTTTATTCTTTGCTGCGTTATTCAGCGGAATCTGTTGGGTCTCGATGTATTGCTTGTTGTCCCAAGTGATTGGACTTTGGTCTTTATTCTTTAAGGAATGAAGGGGCAGCTTTTGTCTCTTCACTGTCGAATTGTTTCTTTTTAAATAAAAACTTCGAAATTACGTTTGCATAAAAAAATAAATGATAACGTGCTGTATATGATGCTTTTTTAACCAAGCAAGCTGAATGTAATTCATGGTAAAATGATCGGCTTTCATCTTTGATCTTTATTTGAGATCTTTCATCTGCCAGCCGAGAATTGCTAGCCATGTCTACTGCTTATACTATGCAGACCGCGCCTAAAGCGTTGTTTGATTACGACAAATATTGGGCGTCATGTTTTGAACCTGCGCCATTTTTGCCGATGTCGCGCGAGGAAATGGACCAACTCGGTTGGGATAGTTGTGACTTTATTTTGGTCTGTGGTGATGCGTATATCGATCATCCATCATTTTGTTCGGGCATTATTGGCCGTACGTTAGAAGCACAAGGTTTCCGTGTCGGGATTATTGCACAACCTGATTGGACGAATGTTGAAGCATTCCGTGTTTTGGGTAAGCCAACTATCGCTTGGGGTGTGACTGCTGGGAATATGGATTCGATGATCAACCGTTATACGGCTGATCGTAAAATCCGTTCTGATGATGCCTACTCGCCAGATAATTTACCCAATAAACGTCCAGACCGTGCAGCAACGGTGTATTGCCAACGTGTGCGTGAAGCATTTCCAGATGTACCTGTATTGTTAGGTGGAATAGAAGCGTCTTTACGTCGTATTGCACATTATGACTATTGGTCAGACAAAGTCCGTCGTTCAGTGTTGATGGACTCAAAAGCCGATCTTTTGATGTATGGTAATGGTGAGCGTTCAATTACTGAGGTGATGCATCGCTTAGCCAAAGGCGAAAAAATTCACGAAATTACCGATGTTCGTGGCACGGCATTTATCGTGAATAAGTTAAACCGTCCATCTAAAGCCAAGTTTGTGGAAATTGCATCAAATGATGTGGATACCATTGGCCGTGTTGATCCGATTATCAATCCTTATGTGATGACTGAAGATTTAGATGGCTGTGAAATTGAAAAAGATAAGGGTAATTCTTTAACCCAATACCAAAATTTCCAAAAAGAAATTGTGACGAATCAAATTGTTCGTGAAGGGGATAAACTCGATTCTGATACACAAATTGTGCAATTACAGCCGTCTTCAAAGGCAATTAAACATAAATTACCGCCGCGTGAACTGGCTGTGATTCGTTTGCCTGCATTTGAAGCAGTGGCAGATGATCCCGTTTTATATGCACATGCCAACCGTATTTTGCACTTGGAAACCAATCCGGGCAATGCGCGTGCTTTGGTACAAAAGCATGGCGAGCGTGATGTTTGGCTAAATGCTCCACCGATTCCGTTAACGACGGAAGAAATGGACTATGTGTTTGATTTACCTTATGCACGTCTACCGCATCCTGTCTATGCTGATGCGCGTTTCCCTGCATTTGACATGATCAAATTTTCAGTCAACATTATGCGTGGCTGTTTTGGCGGTTGTACCTTCTGTTCGATTACAGAACATGAAGGACGCATCATTCAAAACCGTTCAGAAGAATCAATTTTACGTGAAGTTGAAAAGATTCGTGATACGGCTCCGGGCTTTACTGGCATCATTTCTGACTTGGGTGGGCCTACAGCAAACATGTATCGTTTGCACTGTAAAGACCCTGAAATTGAAAAGAACTGTCGTAAACCATCCTGTGTTTATCCGGGTGTGTGTCAAAACCTACATACCGATCATGCACCTTTAACGCAGCTATATCGTAAAGCACGTGCCATTAAAGGTATCAAAAAGATTCTGATTGGTTCGGGTCTGCGTTATGACTTAGCGGTGTTAAACCCTGAATATGTTAAAGAATTGGTGCAGCATCATGTCGGTGGTTATTTAAAAATTGCGCCTGAACATACCGAAAAAGGTCCATTGTCTAAGATGATGAAACCGGGCATCGGGACCTATGATCGTTTCAAGCAAATGTTTGATCGTTTCAGTAAGGAAGCAGGTAAAGAACAGTATCTGATTCCGTACTTTATCGCAGCGCATCCGGGTACGACTGAATATGACATGATGAATTTGGCGATTTGGCTGAAGAAAAATGGTTTCCGTGCCGATCAGGTACAGACTTTCTATCCATCGCCAATGGCAACCGCGACCACCATGTATCACACGGGTAAAAACCCATTAGCCAAAGTGGCGCGATATACCGAAGATGTGGATATTGTGAAAGGTGAGAAGCGTCGTCGTTTGCACAAAGCCTTCTTACGTTATCATGATCCAAACAACTGGCCTTTGCTTCGCGATGCTTTAAAAGAAATGGGTCGCCAAGACTTGATTGGTAACTCGAAACAGCATTTGATTCCAACCTATCAACCGCAAGGGACAGAAGGTCAGTATCAGTCTGCTCGGAAGAAAAACTCAACCGTGGATGGCGATTCGCAAAAACGTAACGGTGATAGCCGTAACCAACAAGCGAAAAATCAATCTCGTCCATCAAATACCAAGAAGCGTCCTGAACGTGGTCAGATTTTAACGCAACATACAGGTTTACCACCGCGCGAAACAGGTGACGCCAAGAAGCCATTTGGACATTCCAAGTCAAAACCGAAGTCTAAGTCACGTGCTTAATGGCAATTGAATATAAAAAAGGATGCTACGGCATCCTTTTTTTAGGATTGATCTTTTTTTATTGCGTTAGAAAAATAACTCAAAGATTGGCTTTTCTGCCATACGTCTGGAAAATTGGGTCAGTCCAAAGAATCATATTGCACGTGAATGGATCACTCTATTACAGTGTAGATAGGCTAAAGAGCCAAAATTTCATTTAGATTAAAACAAAACGTGTTACAACGAATGACATTGCAAAAAATTGTTTAGTTTTATCAGCGTTTGTTTGATTTTAGCTTTAGTTTTTTTATTGCGTGGTTTGGATAAATGGTCAGTAGGTTATACTGATCGAATAAAAATGGTTGTGATACCGAAAATTATAATAAAGATCAAAAGGATGCAAATATGACAACTTATATGGTAATTGGTAGCGTGTTGTTGATACTGGTCATGATTTTAGCGAGTAAAGCGTTGATCCCTAAGACCAAGCAGCAAGATAGTGCATTAAGACAACGTGCTATTTTTAGTATGCATGAGCAACTGACTTATACTCGTTTGAAAGAAATTTTACCGCATCATACTGTTCTGGCACATGTGTCTTATGATGCCTTACTGACTACAAAATTTTCGCGTACGCGAAATAAATACCGCAATTTGGTGGCTGATTTTGTCATTGTGGATAGTGCACAACAAGTTTTGGCAGTGGTTGCTTTAGAAGATCCGCTTTCACTGAAACGTCCACAAAAGGCACAGTTTAAGGATGCGATCCTTGATATGGCTGGATATAAAGTGATTCGTTATGAAGAAGTGCCTGACTATCATCAGTTACGTGAAGATTTTTATGGCGATCTCTACGCCTCATCGCGTTTGACTAAAGATACGCGTGTAGCCAAAAAATATGATTACTATAATGCAGCACAAACTCGAAAATTACGTCTGATCGGCTAACTGAATCTCAGTGCGCATGATAAAAACATGAAAAATCATGTTTTTATCATGCATGTATTTTTTATGCAGGTTTCACTGCAACAACGGTTAACTCTACCAATACTCGTGGATCATAAAGTTTAGCTTCAACACAGGTACGGGGTAATGCATCAATGTCTGCAACCCAAGCATCCCAAACTTCATTGAACGCTGCATAGTCATTTTCAATGTCTTTTAAATAAATCGTTACCGATAAGATATGGCTTTTATCTGTGCCTGCATCAGCTAAAAATTGGTCAATCATGTCGAATGTTTGTTGGGTTTGACCTTTAATATCGAGATCAAAGTCAGACGCCAATTGACCTGCCAAATGAACGAGGTTGCCAGCAATCGCAACTTCAGAAAAACGATTTGAGACATGCAAACGTTGTACAGCCATAATATTTCTCTAACATGATTCATTATCTAAAGTTTACGTGATCGAGAATATTCTGCAAACCTAGTTTATTATCATCAGTTAAGTTTGTGCTGATCTTGCCAGTGGATCAATACGAATCAAAGACTTATTTTGGAAGATCAATACGCAATTGTATTCGGGACAGACAATAAGGTTACCTAGGTTTAAGAAATGAATTTGAGCCATTCTGAAACGATTGAGGCAAAAGGCAATAGGGTTTTGCAAGGGACATAAGCATTGTAATTGTTTGATCTTATCGATATACGTTGCAGTATAAGTAGTTTGCATGATCAATCTCGATATTTAATTCTTATTGAATGGTTTTAACCTAGGCGTGAAGGGCGTTTACCATTCACGCAAGGCGCTTTTGAAAGGAAATGTTGTGTTACTGAGGCGGGTGATATGATTTCAGTGTTGACGCAGGTTTATTGCCAATTTGATACCAGTCAATATGACGAGTAATAAACATCACCACTGTGAGGACAATAAAGGAAATAATTGAACCCATTAAGAAAGTCTTACCTGAAGATTGCAACAACATATACATAATGGCGTATAAGCTACTCAAGATGATGCCAAATAAAGCAGCTGCTTTAACGCCTTTCATTACAAAGTATAAATACCACGTCATTAAGCCAATACAAGCAATCGCCGCAACGATATATGCCCATGCAAAGTCATAATATTCACTGATCGAAAGAAGTAGAACAAAGAATATGCCTTGTGCCATAGCAACTAAAGAATATTGAATTGGGTGAATTCGTAAGCTTTTCAGCACTTCAAATAAGAAGAAACAACCAAAGGTGATGATAATAATCACAATGCCGTATTTAATCGCACGATCTGTTTGGGTATAGACATTCACTGACTCTAAAAACTCAGTCGATAAGCCAATTTTTTCATGCCCAGCTATTTCATACTCAGTAGAATTTGCAGTTTGAACGTAGTTGCCTTGAGCGAATTGGCGAGTACATTCATTGCTTTCACAATACATGAATTTATTTAGGTTTTGATGACCTAAAGCTATATTTTTCCATTGCGCATTGAATTGTTGTTGAGTGCTGGTTTTTGCATAAGGGAGGTTTTGACCATCGTATTTGATATCTGCCCAATTGCCTTTAGCTTGATAGCTCACACTACGACTGGTTGGAATAAGCGTAAACCTATTTAAACCTGTCAAATTTGCCGTTAAATCAAAGTGAAAGCCATTTTGAATCGCATTGATCAATTCAGGATATTTCTTTGCTGAAATATTCATAAAATCAAAACCTGAGCCATCACTGCCTTGCGAGCTCACTTCAAAAGCATAGTTTTTATTGAGTATTTTAAGTGTAGGTTGCTGATCTAAACCACGTGGGTCATGGACTGGGAAAATAATTTCAGCACGATCCCAAAGATAGGTTTTATTTTCTAATAGAGGTTTTTGGAAGATTCCTTTCGCTGTTAAATTGGCTTGATAACTAATTGCGCGATAAATCGTGCGTTTGTAAGTATCATCTGAAACATTAAAGTTTGATGTCCATTGAGTACTGTCAGCACCGATATACATCCAGTTTTCTTCTGTACATGCATAGGATTTCTTCTGTTCATCCAAACAGGTTTTCTGCTCTTGATACGGAACTTGTATATAGGGCGAAATAATGGTTTGTGGGCTAATATGATTTTGTGAGATTTCTTTGAGGAATGCTTGTTGGTAGTCTTGGCGTTCTGACACAAGGCTGGTAATGAAAAATAAGCCGATCCAGAAAATAGCGACCAATATAACAATCGCAATGATTTTAAGGCTAAGGAAATGAGAGCGCATAATGATTCCTGATGATTTGTTTTTTTCAGGATTGAGTATGTGAAAGTGAGATGGTTTTTGTTTGAATTGGCCTTGATCTTTATGTGAAGTTTAGGTGAAGCTTTACGAATTTATTTGAGTCGTTCCTAGTAGCATTTTATTAAGAAATTTATAGAACTTCGTTAAGGTAAAACAATACTGACCAATACGCCTTGCTGATGCGGTTGAATAATAGCAATGTTATTTTCCTGAATATTTTGAATTTGAATTTGCCCATGATGTTGTTCAATCACTTGTTTGACAATGCTTAAACCAATACCTGAACTGCGTTGTTGGGTAATAGGACGGGGTAATGAAAAATAAGTATCAAAGACTTGTGAGAGGGCGTATTCAGGTATCCATTCACCTTCATTAAAAATCTGTAATTGAATGCTTTGGTGAGCTTGACGATGCAATTGAATCAGGATTTTCGAAGATTCTGCCGAGAAATCTAGAGCATTATCCAAAATATTGGCAATGGTTTGTTGTAACCAAAAACGATCTGCATGAATCATACAGTTCGCTTCGATATCCAATAAACATTGAATTTTTTTACTTTGTAATTGGCTTGCTTGTTGATCTAAAACCTGTTGTATCAGCTTAGATAAGTTAAAATTTTGAAGTTCGATTTGATGTTTGGATTTTTCTAAACGTGTAAGCAATAACATGCGATCAATCAAAAGTTTTAAACGTTGGCTCTGTGCATGAATGTGCTGTGCAAATTGTTGTTGATCATTTAAAGGCAAATCTTCTTTGAGTAACTCGGCACTGGCTTGAATCGCCGTGAGTGGGCCTTTTAATTCATGGGTTAAAGTATTGACATAATGTTCTACATAGGCACGATCTTCGAGTTTTTCACGCATATTTTCAACAGCTTGAGCCACTTGATTCAGTTCTTTGGCTGAACGGAAATAAGGCGTTTGATTCACTGGAGCAAGCGCTTGAGCGTATTTTCGAACACGGTCAATACTGTGTTTAAGCCAATAAGCGACCAAACTGGCAAGGAAAAGACTGAGTAGGGTAATCCATGCAGCTTGGCGCAGTAATTGATCTTCTGCACGTTGAATATAAGGTTGTACAGAGCTATTCGGTTTACCAATACTCACCACACCAATCAATTTTTGTTGCTGATTTTGAGCAGTTTGATAATAAATGGGCGCAGCGATAAACATGGTACTGCTATTCGGATCCCCCTCATAACTGCGGGTTGAACGTACGCCGTATTTACCTTGCAGTGTTAGATAAACATCATTCCAACGTGAATAATCCTGTCCAGTGGCGATACCTTGTGAATCATAGATCACGGTGCCTTTTGCATCTGTAATATAGATTTGTTGGTTAATTTCTTTTTTATTGTGCTGCCAAATATTGGCATTGAGTTTACGATTTAGTGCCTTTTGAATTTTTTCATCAAATTGTGCGGTACCGACTTTATTTTCATAGACATCTTCTGCCACTAACATGGCGATAATATTGGCATTTTCAGCGAGTGTGTCTTCAACCACTTGGCGAACATTGGGCTTCACTTGTTGGTTAAAGGTGTAGGACATAAACCACAACCCAAGCAAGATAATTAAGCCAAAGAAAAACCAAATACGGATAAAAATCGACATGGTGCTATCACATCCGTTTTAGACTATAACCAAAACCACGATGTGTTGTGATTGGGTCATGTTCAGCTGAAATGTGTTTGAGCTTTTGTCTTAAACTTTTGATATGGGTATCGACAGTACGTTCTAAGCTGTGTTCAGGATGCTCCCAAATATGATCCATCAATTGTTGACGGCTAAAAACTTGTTCAGGATGATCGATTAACAATTTTAATAAGCGGTATTCATAACGAGTGAGTTGTAAGGCACTGCCTTGATAATGAATTTGCAGTGATTCATCAATACATTGCCATGTTTTCGCAATTATTGTTTGTGTCTCAATCGTGCTTTGAGCAGGTTGTAATTGGCTTTGTATGTCCATTCTGCGCCAAATGGCTTTAATACGAGACACGATTTCACGCGAGCTAAAAGGCTTGGTACAGTAATCATCTGCACCAATTTCCAGTCCTACGATTCGGTCAATTTCATCATCTCGTGCAGTTAAAAATAGTAGTGGGGTATGGTTAAACTGACGAATTTTTTTACAGACATCAAAACCGTTTATATCGGGTAAACCTACATCTAAGATAATAAAATCAAAAGTTTGCTGTTGAACAAAGGCAATGGCTTGAGAGCCAGTATTTGCCCAAGTCACTTGCCATTCTTCACGTTCGAGTGCATAGCGTAAGGGCATGAGAATTGCGGCATCATCTTCAACACAGAGAATCTGTTTTTTATTATTCATTGGTCTTTGAATATTGTTAAATCATTTTGAGTGTACTGAATTTCTTTTTTTTAGACGAATGAATTTTAAGTGAAATTGAAATGAACTTTGTAATGATGTGAGAAGTATTGAATGTGTTTTGAGGCAGGTATTTTACCCATGATAAATATCAGAGATGTCCTGTAATCTTCGGATTTGATCGTCACACCAATCACAGGACGTATGCTAAAAGTAAAGGTAAGTTTTAGCATCTCAGCGGTTACATGGATAAATGCAGCGCGTCATTAGATTACTCTAAAAACACAGTTTGTGAATGCTAAATTGCATTATTTTTGTTCTTTTGGTTAAAAAGTGACTGATTGAGCATTCAGTCAGACCATAAAGAGAGCTGGGGTAAAGGCTCTTGAGTCGAAAGTGCATAGACCCCAACACCGATAAGACGAAATTGTTGATCCGGTGTGATTTGCATTTCTTTGAGTAAGATATCTAAGGTCATTTGCAGTTCAGTTTGATGCTTTAATGGCATTTTGAAGCTTTTACTGTGCTGTAGGGTTTGAAAGTTTTTCAGTTTCATTTTGACGGTGACACCGCGGGCATACAGTTGCTTTTTCTCTAAGCTTTGCCAGACTTGCGCAATCAACTTGGGCCAAAATGGGAGACATTGTTCAATGGTTAAGTCATCATCAAAAGTGGTTTCTTTTGAAATTTGCTGACGTTCTCGTTCCGCTTGTACAGGACGCTCATCAATCCCTTGTGCATATAGATAGAGCTGTTTGCCATATTTGCCAAAATGATGAATCAGGATATTTTCATCCACATGCTGTAAATCACCTAAAGTTTCAAGTTTGAGCGCATGTAATTTTTCTTGCATGACTTTACCCACTCCGGGGATTTTTTTAAGCGGCAAGTGCTGAATAAACTGCTGAACTTGTGAGGGTTTAATCACGCAGATACCATTGGGTTTATTCCAGTCCGAAGCAACTTTGGCTAGAAACTTATTCGGTGCAACACCCGCAGAGGCGGTCAGTCCTGTACTCTGAAAAATATCAGCACGGATGCGTTCAGCAACTTCTGTGGCGCTGGCCAGTTGTTGTAAATTTTCCGTCACATCTAAATAAGCTTCATCTAAGGAAAGCGGTTCAATGAGTGTGGTATAACGCTGAAAAATTGTATGAATTTGCTCTGAGACCGCACGATATTTAGAGAAATTAGGTTCAATCACTACCACTTGAGGACAGCGTTTTTTGGCTTGAGTCATCGACATGGCCGAGCGGAGTCCGTAGTTACGTGCAGGGTAGGATGCGGCAGCAATGACGGCACGAGGATGGTGTGAAGAAATCACCACAGGTAAATGCTTTAAGTCGGGACGATCAAGTAACTCCACCGAGGCATAGAAGGCATCCATGTCGATGTGAATGATTTTTCGCATGCTGAATTTTAATATTGAAACCTAAACCAGTATTGCACTATTCAGATCGATTGCGTAGTCCTGTATGTGGCATAAGCGACAGAGTTTGACTTGGTGTTTTTTGTATTTGAACTTCAATGATGAGCTTGGAACTGCTTACTTGATTGGTAAGTTTTGTGGCAGTTGATAAAGTCCTTGGCGCTCTAAAAAGCTGATCCAATCTTGTTCTGAACCCTGAAATACATTGAGATCCACCAAGGTTGGTATGCCTTTAATTTGACCTTGGCTGGTGTGTTGCCAAAAGATCCATTTCGGATTGCCTTTGAGCTCAGGCTGGCCTTGATATTCACGAATCCAAAGGGGAGTTTGTTTAAATTCATCGACTAAAACAATATTATAAAATGCTTTAGAAGTATAAAAAATGGGTTGCAAACCATAGTGTTGATACAGTTGGTCGTGCATGACCTGAATTTCTTTGAGTAGCTGTTCTCTGGTGTAGGTGTTGATACAGGTGCTGTCATATTCCAAATCAATCACAGGCGGCAAACTATCGGTTTTCTTCGGTACAGTTTCGATAAAGTTCTGGGCCTGAATCTGGCCATCACGGCATAAACGATAAAAATGATAGGCTCCGACCAAAAAGCCTTGTTCACGGGCTTTGAGCCAATTGTCCTGAAATTTACGGTCTTTGAAATCGCCCCCTTCAGTGGCTTTTAAATAGACGAATTTAAACTCTTGGGGAGAAATAGATTGCCATTGGATGTCGCCCTGATGATGAGACACATCAAAGCCTTTTACTGGATACTCTTGGGCAGATGCGACATTGTTCTGTAAGAAAAAATAGGTGATCCCCAGTCCGACACATAGCATCACTACACAGGCAAGTATGTAATAGGGATATGAGGTTTTTGACGGCGTGGAAACTTTTTTTCTTGCGGACATGCTTTTGCAGGTATTGGTTTTTAGCTCATCATCATAGCTCGAATTTGCGGAACTGACCATGATGATTATGGTTAGTGAATGGCAGCACTTTGTATCTGTTATGAATCCACGGTATCTTTGGGGATGTGCCAGAAGATGGCTGCGGTAATCAGGTTAATACAGCCCAATACAATTAAAGTGTTATGGAATGCCATGACGATGTGATCTGTACCCAAATATGCGGTAAAGACATTGACTAAAGTACCTGCCAAAGCCACGCCAATACTCATCGATACCATCATGATCATCGACAAGAAACTGTTGCCACTGCTGGCATCTTGTTGCGGTAAATCTTTCAGCGTGAGGGTATTCATAGACACAAATTGCAGGGAGTTCAGCATACCAAAAACAAAGAAATGCAGCGCGCGCAGCCAAGTTGGGGTGTCTGCGGTATTGAGGGCAAAACTGGCGATACATGCACCGACCAACAAGGTGTTAACCAAAAGCACGTGGCGATAACCAAAGCGCTGAATCAAGTGACGAATGATGGGTTTAGACGCCAGTGAACCCAGCACGGTCGGAATCATTAAGAGTCCGGTCACAAAGGGTTCAAAGCCGAAAGCCACTTGGAGCATGAGTGGCATTAAAAAGGGCATGGCATTGCCACCGAGGCGAGCAAAGAAGTTACCTAAAATACCCACGGCATAAATGCGGTTACGAAACAGTTTACTGCGAAATAGCGCATTTTGATGTGTATGTGCATGATAGGCATACCAAAGCGCAGTCGCCAAGCTCAGTACAATCAGCCCAATACTCCACCATAAAGTCAGGTGCGGACTGGCAAAATTTTCAATCCCTAAAGATAGTCCTGCCATGGCGATCACCAACAGGATAAAACCCCAAAAGTCAAAACGAGGCACATTCTGCTCGGTGACATTCGGCATGGCTTCAAAACTAATCAGGACCCCTAACAGTCCCATGGGGAGGTTAATCAGGAAAATCCAATGCCATGTACTGACTTCGACCAACCAGCCCCCGAGTGTTGGCCCGATCAGTGGACCAATTAGTCCCGCGAGACTCATCAAACTCATGGCCGATAAGAATTGCGTCCGCGGAATGACCTTGAGCATGGCTAAACGGCCAACAGGGAGTAATAATGCACCACCCACACCTTGTAGTACGCGATAGAACAATAACTCATTTAAGCTTTCAGAAAAGCCACAGCCCAGTGAGGCAAGGGTAAAAATGATAATGGCACTGAAATAGGTATTGCGCACTCCAAAACGGTCGGCGAGCCAGCCACTCAAGGGAATACAGGCAGCAACGGCAAGCACATAGGCCACCACCACGCTATGCATTTGGAGCGGATCTTCATTCAAACTGGCTGCCATAGCGGGTAGAGCGGTATTCACAATGGTGGTATCTAAGCCTTGCATAAAAAAGCCAATCGAAACCAAAAGTACCAAAAGACGGTACTCAGGAGCGAGTGCTTGATGGGTCGGCGTTTGGTTCATAGATACAACAAAGTGAAATTTTTAAACAGTTTAGCTTAATTTAAGTTGGACTGTTGTTGCGAATGTGCATTTATCACATGCCATCAAATTGACATCTCTACGTCATGTGTTTGCAACGCGTACGTCATACATTGGTCAAATTTGAACCGATATTTAGATCATGATGAATAAAACTTATAGTGCCGTTTTTTTAGCATGCATGGGGTTGGGCTTAGCAGGATGCAATGACAGTGATGATGCGCAAACCATCACATCACCGCCTGTGCTAGAGGAAGCCACGCCGAATAGTATTGAACTGGTTCATGTTGCAAGTTATGAGTCGGGGATATTTGGACAAAGTGCAGCTGAAATCCCTGCCTATGATGCTGCGAGTAAGCGTCTGTTCGTGGTGAATGCACAAAAAGGCATGGTCGATGTTTTAGATTTCTCCCAACCAGCGCAGCCGACATATATCCAATCTTTGGATGCCAAAACTTATTTAGCCAATTCCGAAGTGAATAGTGTCGCGGTGCATAATGGCATCGTGGCACTGGCGGTTCAGGCTGAGGATAAAACCCAAACGGGTATTGTGGCTTTCTTTAAAGCACAGGATCTCTCTTTTATCAGCCAAGTCAACGTGGGGGCTTTGCCAGATATGTTGACCTTCACGCCTGATGGTCGAAAAGTACTGGTAGCGAATGAAGCGGAACCGAATGAAGGGTATCAAGTCGATCCCGAAGGTTCGGTCAGTATTATTGATATTTCAGATATTCAAAAACCAACAGCAACCATTGCGGGCTTCCAAGCATGGAATGACCGTAAACAAGACTTATTAGATGCAGGCATTCATATTTTTGGCCCAGACATCAGTCAATACCCAAATGTAGCGACCGCAGGTATTCAAACGACCACAGTTGCACAAGACCTAGAGCCTGAGTACATCGCAGTCAGTGCTGATGGTAAAAAAGCATGGGTCAGTTTGCAGGAAAACAATGCCATTGGGGTTTTAGACTTAGAAAAAAATCAATTTGTTGATCTTTTCCCGATGGGCTACAAGGACCATAGTTTGCCTGAAAATGCCTTGGATGGAAGTGACCGTGACTGTGCTATTGGTCATGACTCTTTGGGACGTAGTATTACAGAATGTGCAAAAGATGCAGGCATGATTAATATTCGCTCTTGGCCGGGGCTATATGGCATGTATATGCCCGATGCCATTGCACAATATCAAGCCAATGGCAAAACCTATTTGGTCACGGCCAATGAGGGGGATGCCCGTGAATGGCTAAGGGATGAAGCCAAATACTTTGAAGGCGGGGACTTAAATGCTGGTTATGCTGAAGAGATACGCATTAAACATTTGTTTAAAAAAGCAGGTTTTGATGCCAAAGGCGATTATGCCGCGCATTTACGTCAGCTTGCACCGGGCGTAAAAGGGGCGAAATTAAACCCAGAGGTGTTTAAACCTTGTCAAACGGCTGACGCAACAGAAGTCTGCACGGATAATTTAATTAAAGATTCACAAATTGGACGTTTGACCATTAGTTGGACGCAAGGTTATCAAAAGGATCCACTAACAGGGCTACCGAAGCTAGATGAAAATGGTCGTCTGACTTATGACAAATTATACGCCTATGGTGGTCGTTCGGTGAGTATTGTCGACCCTGAAACCAAGCAGATTGTATGGGACTCTGGGAGTGAGTTTGAGCGAAAAATTGCAGAGTTGTTTCCACATCAATTTAATAGCAATCATGAAGCATTTAAATTTGATGACCGTAGTGATAATAAAGGCCCTGAACCTGAAGGCGTGACATTGGGTAAAATTGGTGAAAAGACCTTTGCTTTTATTGGACTTGAGCGTGCCAGTGGCATCATGGTGTATGACATTAGCAACCCGAATCAGGCTAAATTTGTTCAGTATCTGAACCATCGCAATACCAATGAAATAGAAGTCACGAAGCAAGGTGACTTAGGCCCAGAAGGTTTGATTTTCATCGCGGCGAAGAATTCACCCAATGGTCGCCCGCTGTTGGTGGTGGGAAATGAAGTCAGTGGTAGTACAGCGGTTTATGAAGTCAAACTCAATTAAAAAACTGAGTTTTGAATTTGAGAAAAGAGCACTACGGTGCTCTTTTTTTATGGCGCTACAAAAAATATATGACAAGGATGTCATGAAAATGAAATAAAACCGTCATAATCTTTGGCAAACGTCCAAGGGCACTGTCTTGGAATAAATTATTCAAAAGGTTGGTTTTATGACAATCGAAATTTTGATGGTGATAGGCTTCTGTTTAGCCGCTTATTCTATCGTCGGAAATGATGTGCCACAGACATTAGGTACGTTTATTTCATCCAATGCACACCGTCCATGGTGGGTGCTTTGGCTCTTTATCAGCAGCATTTTGGTGGTGGTGTTGATTTATGGTTGGTATGCATCCGGTGTGGGTGATGCATCATATGGCCGTTTAGAAACGATCCCTTTTCCTGAGGGTGGGGTCACGTGGCTCTATATTGTGCCACCGATTTTACTGTTATTTTTAACCAAATACGGAATTCCCGTCAGTACCACTTTCTTGGTTTTAACCATTTTCTCGCCTGCAAGTTTAGGCTCGATGATGGTGAAATCGATGATGGGCTATGCGGTGGCCTTTGTGGTTGCGATTATTGTCTATCGTTTTGTGATGCGCCAAGTCGCGAAGTATTTTGCGAAAACCCGTAATCAAGAACCGTCGCATATTTGGATTGGGCTACAGTGGGTCTCTACGGCTTTTCTGTGGAGTCAGTGGCTGATTCAAGATTTGGCCAATATATTTGTCTATGTACCCCGTCAAGTGCCGTTTTCATTTTTACTGTTTGCCATCACGGTCTTTGTGGTGTTGTTGGCAGTGATTTTGTACCAACGTGGTGGTGCAATTCAGAAGATTGTTGATACCAAAACAGGTGTCACCGATATTCGTGCAGCGACTATTATTGACTTTATGTATGCCCTGATTTTGTTGGTCTTCAAAGAGTGGAGCAATATTCCAATGAGTACCACATGGGTATTCTTAGGTTTACTTGCAGGTCGTGAGTTTGCAATGTCGATGATTTTTGATGAAGTAAACAAACATCGCACTTCGCGTAACGTCAGTAAAGATGCGATGAAATTGATGTTTGGTTTAGCCATGTCCGTGATTTTGGCGACCACACTGCCGTGGTTCTATAACTTTGTCACCCATTATGGGCAATAAACGCACATGTTAAAAAAGCGAGCTCTAGGCTCGCTTTTTTATGGCATTAAGAACAGGGTTTAAATGGCAAAGTGTGCTGGACTGCCGAGGTTGGCAATGGCTGAATAAATCTGTTCAGCGTGGTTGCATACAATTACTTTTGCGCGGTGCTGTGGCGGTAGAAAACCCTCTTCTACTGCATGATCCAACTGTGTAATCAGTGCGTCATAGAAGCCATTGACGTTATAAATCATCATCGGTTTTTGGTGTTGGTTCAGTTGTCCCCAGGTTGCCACTTCTAAAATTTCTTCAAAAGTGCCTAAACCACCGGGTAGTGCGACAAAGGCGCTTGCACGTTCGGCCATTAAGGCTTTGCGCTCATGCATGGTTTGTACAACATGTAATTCGGTCAGTTGGTGATGCGCAATTTCATAATCCAGCATAAATTCTGGAATGACGCCGACTGCTTCACCGCCGTGGCTAATCATGGCATCGGCCACTTGTCCCATGAGGCCAATGCTGGCCCCCCCATAAACCAGACCAAAACCCTGTTTAGCTAAACCTTGTGCCAGTGCAATCGCTTTTTCTTGATAAATCGGTTTATTGCCTGAACGAGAACCGCAGTAAAGTGCGATCAGAGGTTGAGTGGTTTGAACATTTACTTCAGTGTTGAGAGAGGATATTTTTAATTCACTATTCATGGCGTATGTTTTTACCTTTTGCTTTATCTACTTTTTCTCTCTTAGTTTAAGCAAGAAATGTGACGGCAAGCTGTATTTAATCTAACAATCGGGTAATAATTTGTTAAATCTTTTAAAACAGTGCGCTTTTGAAAAAAAGATGAATTTCATGTAGATCTTGCCTATACTTATTCCCTGTTTTACAACACAAGAACGAACATGGGTAGTGGTAGTTGTCGCTCAAGACATCTTCAGTTTTCCGAAAAAAAATTACAGCCATTGGTGCTGAATCCTCCTTTTCATCCGCTTAAGTTGCGTTATGCACCATATATTTCCCCTCGACAGGAGCAGATCACATGATATTTGAATGGATGTCTGATCCTTCTGCGTGGGTGGGGTTACTCACCTTAGTGGTGCTGGAAATTGTGCTGGGGATTGATAACTTGGTTTTTATTGCGATTTTGGCGGAGAAACTTCCACCAGAACAACGTAATACGGCCCGTGTTGTTGGTTTGATCCTTGCGCTCTTAATGCGTTTGGTGCTGTTGGCCTCAATTGCTTGGGTGGTGACACTGACCGAGCCGCTGTTCCATATCTTCGATCATCCTTTCTCAGGACGGGATTTGATTCTTCTGTTTGGTGGGGTGTTCTTACTGTTTAAAGGCACCATGGAACTGCATGAACGTATTGACGCCAAAGTGGTTCAGAAAGAAGAAAGTCCAGCCAATGCTGTGTTTTGGATGGTGATCGTTCAGATTGTGGTATTGGATGCTGTGTTTTCCTTAGACTCGGTGATTACCGCAGTCGGTATGGTTAAACACCTGTCTGTGATGATGATTGCGGTGGTTATCGCCGTGGGCATTATGCTGTGGGCATCGAAAGCCTTGATGGAATTCGTCAACAAACATCCGACAGTGGTGATTTTGTGTCTCGGCTTCCTCATGATGATCGGTTTCTCATTGATTGTAGAAGGCTTTGGTTTCCATATTCCAAAAGGCTACTTATATGCCGCGATTGGTTTCTCGGTGATTGTTGAATTCATCAACCAAACCATGCGCCGTAATCAAGAGAAAATGGTCACCACCACAGATCTCCGCTATAAAACTGCGTCTGCGGTGCTGCGAATGTTGGGCGGTAAAAATAATGATCATGCCTCTGAGCCTGAAGATGTACTGGCAACTCGCGCCTATGCGGATGAAGTATTTGATCCTGAAAATGGGGTCTATCATAGTGTCTTGGTGCAAGGGGTGCTGGGTTTGTCCGAGCGTCCTGTGAAGTCCGTGATGACCCCACGTCCAGAGTTGGAGTGGATTGATTTAGAGGATGAAGAAGCCTCAATCAAGTCACAACTACTCAGTATTACGCATTCACGTTTAATCGTGGCACGGGGCGAGTTAGACAACATCGCTGGTGTGGTACTGACCCATAAAGTTTTGAATGAATATATTGAAACGGGTGTACTCGATTTTGATAAACATTTACGTGAACCTGTGATTGTGCATGAAAATGCGCAAGTCCTGATGGTGATGGAACAATTGCGTCAAGCACCGTTGCAAATGGCTTTGGTCTTGAACGAATACGGCTCGATTGAAGGGATTGCCACACCGATTGACGTATTAGAGGCGATTGCAGGGGAGTTCCCTGATGAAGATGCTGAAGACAATGTGGCTGAAAGTTTAGAAGATGGCAGTTTGATGCTCGATGGCTCAACCGATATTCGCCATGTGTCGTTATTGTTGGATCGTGATTTGGTCGATGAGTCCGATCAGTACTCAACCTTGTCAGGCTATATCCTCTTTCATTTAGGTCGTTTACCTGAAAATGGCTCTAGCCTTGAAGCAGATGGTTGTATTTTTGAAGTGGTGACGATGGATGGGCACAAAATTGAAAAAGTGCATGTGATTCCAAAGTCAGATCTGCACAAGGAATCATCTTAAAACAAACCGTAATCTGGTTTGAATAGATTAAAATAGCTCGCAATGTCGAGCTATTTTTTATGGAAAAATCATGAGTAATGTTGAGTGTCCGTGTGGACAGGGTGAATATAAGCAATGCTGTCAGCCATTGCACTTGGGACAAAGCCGTGCGCAGAGTGCTACTCAACTTATGCGCTCACGTTATAGTGCTTTTGCCAAACAGCAAATTGATTACATTGTGAAAACCACAGCGTTGGGGCAGCAACAGGCTCTAGATGTTGCAGCAATTGCTGAGTGGAGTCGAAGCAACCAATGGTTGAAGTTAGACGTCGTGCAGGCCATTGAAAAACTCGATAAAAACCATGCCATGGTCGAGTTCAAGGCCCATTATCATGATGGCACATCGCCACAGATACATCATGAAATTTCACATTTTGTGAAACATGCCGAGGCATGGTATTTTTTAGATCCAACCACTGAAATGCAAATCACCATGAAACAAGCGTGCATCTGCGGTTCAGGGAAAAAATTTAAACAATGTTGTGCACAATTTTTATAATTTTAAGCAAATTTGGCTTAGAATAGCGCGCATCAATTAGCCTATATGGAATCCAGGCGATGTTACTCACTATTATTTATATTATAGCGATCACAGCAGAGGCAATGACAGGTGCACTGTCGGCGGGTCGGCGTAGTATGGATTGGTTTGGTGTGGTGATTATTGCCTGTGTCACAGCACTGGGTGGCGGTTCTGTCCGCGATGTGTTATTGGGACATTATCCGCTGACTTGGGTCAAGCATCCTGAATATTTGATGCTGACCTGTTTTGCCGCTTTTATGACGATTTTGATTGCCAAGTGGATGCGTCATTTACGTAATATCTTCTTGGTGCTCGATGCTTTGGGCCTGATCGGTTTTACCATCATCGGCTGTCAAATTGCCTTAGAAATGGGTCATGGTTTTGTAGTGTCTGCGGTTGCTGGAGTCCTTACAGGAGTATCGGGCGGTATCTTACGTGATATTTTGTGTAATGACGTCCCTTTGGTGTTCCGCCGTGAACTGTATGCCAGTATTTCTTTTGTCGCGGTGATTTTCTATTGGGGCTGCATTCAGCTGGGTTTATCACTTGAGCTGACTGTGATTTCGACTTTGATCTTTGGTTTTAGCTTACGTCTAATCGCGATTTACTTTGGCTTAGAAATGCCAAAATTCATTTATCAAGACGATGATGAGCAATCTGCTTCCTCGAAAGATGCCAGCTAAAATAGCAGTGATTTGACTGCCTTATTTGTATAAAAAAAGCACATAATGATAAAGCCTGTTGAGAAAGCAGCCTGCTATCTTTTCCCGCTTTAGAGGCCGAGCTATGGATTTAGTTTCTCGCATACAACGCTTACCGATCGGTAAATTTCACTACACCTTGTTGTGGGTCATTGGCTTTGGCTGGATGTTCGATGCCATGGACACGGGGCTGATTTCTTTTATTTTGGCAAAAATGGCCGAAGATTGGCACATGAGCCCAACCGAGAAAGGTTGGGTGGTCTCCATTGGCTTTGTCGGAATGGCGATTGGTGCGGTGTGCTCAGGTGGTCTGGCCGATCGTATTGGTCGTAAAACAGTTTTTGCCGCGACCCTAGTGATTTACAGTTTAGCGACGGCAGCCTGTGCCTTTGCCCCGAACTTAACGTGGTTGTTGGTGTTTCGTTTTATTGTGGGTTTAGGCTTAGGTGGACAGTTGCCAGTAGCGGTGACCTTGGTCAGTGAATACATTCCTGCGCAGGTGCGTGGGCGTTTTATCGTGCTGCTAGAAAGTTTTTGGGGCCTAGGTTGGCTTTGCGCTGCATTGGTGGCGTATTTTGTGATTCCAAAATTTGACTGGCATATGGCTTTTTTAATCGGTGGGATTCCTGCACTGTACGCCATTGTGATTTGGTTCAAAGTGCCTGAGTCAATTCCTTATCTCATCAACCGTGGTCGTATTGTGGAAGCGCATGCCTTGGTGCAGCAGATTGAACGTCAATGCGGTGTGGAAGTGATCGAGCATATCGTCGTGAAACCGGTAGCAGAAAAAAAGACCGTGTCTTTTACCCAGCTCTGGTCGGGGGCATTTGCGCGTAGAACCTTGATGTTATGGTTGATTTGGTTTGGTATTGTTTATTCGTATTATGGCATTTTTACATGGTTGCCCAGTTTGCTGGTGAAGCAGGGATATAGCATTGTTCAGTCTTTTGAATATGTCTTGGTGATGATTTTGGCACAGCTGCCAGGCTATGTGGCCGCAGCATGGCTGGTCGAAAAGCTGGGACGCAAAGCAACCTTGGCTGGTTTTATTGGCATGTGTGCAGTTTCCGCGTATTTCTTTGGTCAAGCTGACACTGTGAGCATGATCATGTTCTGGGGCTGCCTGATGTCATTCTTTAACCTCGGTGCATGGGGGGTGTTGTATACCTATACCCCAGAGCAATATCCAACCAATATCCGGGCTTTTGGTTCGGGCTGGGCATCGGCCATTGGTCGTATGGGCGGCATTGTCGCACCGATGGTGGTGACACATATGATGGTACAGAGCAATGGATTTAGTGCGATTTTCATGATGTTTACCGCAGTATTGCTTGCGGTGGCAGCGGTAATTTTGATTTTGGGTGAAGAGACCAAAGGCAAAACATTGGAAGAAATTGGACTGTAATTTAGTCCCTGCTGAAGATTGAGAGTCAGATGTGCTGAGACTCTCAGCCTTCAGTAAACATCAAGATAAAATTTAGAAGATGGATCTGAAAATAACCGATAACAAGATCCAACTCAGCAATAAAAAATTCAATCTGCTCGGCCAAAACGTAGCCTCTCAACGCTGCATTTTGGTAAACGCAGATCTTGCTAATGATGAGACCTTTAAATAATCACTGCTTGATTGATGTGATCTACCCAATTGGTTGTGTCGCATTTTGGGCGAGGATGCCCCGATTTTTTGTCGATCGTATCGATCCAGTTGAGTGGGCTGCAGTTGGTTCATTGTTTTCATTGATGAGCAGAGATGAACACAGCAACTGAACTTCAAAATAATTAGTTGCTCATTTTAAAAAAAATGGATAATTTTACGACACTAGGAACATCTAAAGACGCAATTTGTCGTAGTGGTGTACGCTTTCACTTGTATAGGCAGAGCCCGCGACATAGCATAAGAACTTAAACAAAAAACGATTAATTAGGATGACAGGTTGTTATGACGAACCTTGCGCATCAAGCGACAGAAAACCGTTCCGTAGCAGAATTTACTGAACAAGCATATCTCAATTACGCCATGTACGTGATCATGGATCGTGCCTTACCGCATATCAGCGATGGTTTAAAACCTGTACAACGCCGTATTGTATATGCCATGAGTGAGTTGGGGCTGAAACACAGTGGGAAACCCAAAAAATCTGCGCGTACCGTCGGCGATGTGCTCGGTAAGTATCACCCACATGGTGATTCGGCTTGCTATGAAGCGATGGTGCTGATGGCGCAGCCTTTTAGTTATCGTTATCCGTTTATTGAAGGTCAAGGTAACTGGGGTTCTCCCGATGATCCGAAATCATTCGCGGCGATGCGTTATACCGAAGCCAAATTATCTCAATATAGTGAAGTGCTTTTGTCTGAACTGGGACAGGGGACTTGTGACTGGCAGGACAACTTTGATGGTTCGATGAAAGAGCCTGTGACTTTACCTGCACGTATTCCGAATATATTGTTAAATGGTACCACGGGCATTGCGGTTGGTATGGCTACGGACATTCCACCGCACAACCTGCGTGAAGTCGTGAAAGGCACCATTGCCTTAATTCGCAATCCAAATTTAAGCGATGAAAAAGTTGCAGAATATATTCCTGCACCCGATTTGCCGACCAAAGCAGAAATTATTACGCCACCTGAAGAGCTGTTAAAAATTCAAAGTACAGGGCGTGGTAGTTATCGTATGCGTTCGGTGTATCGCATCGAAAAAAATGAAATCGTGATCACAGACTTGCCTTATCAAGTGTCAGGCTCGAAAGTTATTTCGCAAATTGCAGATCAAATGCAGGCGAAAAAACTGCCTTTGGTGAGCGATGTACGAGATGAATCGGATCATCAAAACCCAACCCGTTTGGTAATCGTACTGCGCTCAAATCGGATTGATGCTGAAGCGGTAATGAGTCATCTTTTTGCCACCACTGACCTTGAGTCGAGTTATCGGGTCAATATGAACATGATTGGCGCGGATGGTCGTCCACAAGTGAAATCGATTCGTCGTATTTTGCTGGAGTGGATTGAAATTCGAAAGGAAACAGTCACCCGTCGTCTGCAATATCACCTGAATAAAATTGAAAAACGCTTACATATTTTGGGCGGTTTGATTATTGCCTATTTAAATATTGATGAAGTGATTCGTATTATTCGTGAAGAAGAACAGCCCAAAGCGGAGTTGATGTCACGTTTTAATATTGATGACATTCAGGCCGAAGCTATTTTAGAACTCAAGTTACGTCATTTGGCTCGACTTGAAGAAATGGAAATGCGCCGTGAGCAAGAAGAGTTAGAAGCCAAAGCTGCACTGATTCGTGAACAGTTGGCTAATCCAGAGTCTTTAAAAGCTTTGATCATCAATGAACTCAAAGATGATGCGAAAAAATACGGCGATGACCGTCGTTCACCAATCGTGCATCGTGCAGAAGCGACGGCGATGAGTGAGCAAGATTTCATGCCTGCTGATCCTGTGACCGTGGTCTTGTCTGAAGCGGGGTGGATTCGCTCAGCCAAAGGTCATGAAGTTGATGCCGAAAACCTGAACTTCCGTGCAGGCGATCAATACCTCAGTCATGCACAAGGTAAATCGAATCAGCGCGTGTATGTGCTGGATGAGTCAGGACGTAGTTATGCACTAGCCATTAATAGCCTACCGTCCGCACGTGGTTTGGGAGAACCGTTGAGTTCAAAATTGTCCCCAGCCAGTGGTATTGGTTTTAAACAAGTCTTTATTGCTGATGATGAAGCCGAAGTCATAGCGCTAAGTAGCAAAGGGTATGGTTTTAAAACACAGGCAAAACAGTTAGATACCAATGCAAAAGCAGGGAAAGCCTTCCTTACTTTACCTGAAAAAGCCACAGTTATGCCGTTAACCAGTGTTGATCAGGCCACCCATTTGGCGTTATTGACCTCAACGGGTCGTTTGTTGATTTTAGAGTTGTCAGAGTTGCCTGTTTTGAATAAAGGTAAAGGTAATAAATTGATACAACTTGAAGAGAAAGATCAAATTGTATTCATGACAAGATTAACGCTAGATGAAATACTGCAAGTCGTTGCAGGACAGCAGCAATTAAAATTGAAGGGTGATGACTTGCAAAAATACATAGGCAAAAGAGCATCAAAAGGGCAGTTATTACCACGTGGTTATCAAAAAGCAAATAAACTGTTAGTTCAGAGATAAAACTAGCATCCATCGATCAAAATACGTTATATATGGTATGTATGCGGGAAATGGATGCAGTATTAAGCAACAGAAGTTAAATAAAGAGCGCTTAATATTGAGAACAATAGTTGAAATTTAAGGATTACTGATAGGAGAATCGGGCGATATGGAAAAAATTTGGTTCGCAGAATACCAAAAAACGGGGATTCCAGAGACTGTAGAATTGCCACCAGAAAACACGTCATTAGTCGATGTTTTTGAACGAAATTTCCAAAAATTTGGCTCTCGTGATGCTTTTATCTTTATGGATAAAGTGCTCACTTTTAATGAGTTAGAAGAAGCAAGCCGTAAATTTGCAACGTATTTACAAAGTTTGGGTCTAGCAAAAGGCTCACGTGTCGCTGTGATGATGCCGAACGTTCTTCAGTATCCTATCGTTGCTTTGGGTGTATTCCGTGCAGGTTTAGTATTGGTTAACGTCAATCCACTGTATACCGCGCGTGAACTTGAACATCAGTTAAATGACTCGGGCTCAGAAGTTTTGGTGATCATTGAAAACTTTGCCTCTGTTTACCAAGCGATTAATGGTAAAACGCCAGTTAAACATGTCGTGATTGCCTCTGTAGGTGACATGTTGGGTGCATTAAAAGGCACACTGGTGAACTTTGTATTACGTTCAGTGCGTAAGCAAATTCCAGCATGGAATATTCCTGGCCATATTCGCTTTAATGCGGCAATGTCGAAAGTTAGTGCGAGTAACTATAAGCGCCCGAACTTAACGTTAAGTGACACAGCAGTGCTTCAGTACACTGGCGGCACTACAGGGGTATCAAAAGGTGCAGAACTGACGCATCGCAACCTTGTGGCGAACATGTTGCAGTGTGACGGTATTTTCCAAAGTAAATTTGGTGCACAAGATGGTCAACCTGATGACCGCATTTTCTGTGCCTTACCGCTATATCATATTTTTGCGTTCATGGTGTGTGCGATGTACGGCATGTACAAAGGCCAAGCCAACGTTTTGATTCCAAACCCGCGTGACTTACCTGCGGTGATGAAAGAATTACGTAAATATCAACCGTCATTCTTCCCAGCAGTGAATACGCTATTCAATGCTTTAGTGAACAATGAAGAGTTTAAGCAACTCGACCACAGCAAATTGAAAATGGCGATGGGCGGTGGTATGGCTGTGCTTCCTTCTACAGCAGAAGCGTGGAAGCGAATTACTGGGACCAACATCATTGAAGGTTACGGCCTATCTGAAACTTCACCTGTGGCAACGGCAAATCCGCCAGCGTCTGAAGAATTCAGTGGCACGATTGGTATTCCATTGCCATTAACTGAAGTTGCAATTTTGGATGATGATGGTAAGGAAGTTGCACTGGGTGAACAGGGTGAGATTTCAATCCGTGGTCCACAAGTGATGCGTGGCTATTGGAACCGTGCAGATGAAACGGCTAAAGTGATGACGAAAGATGGTTTCTTCCGTACGGGTGACATTGGTGTCATGGATTCTCGCGGCTATGTGAAAATTGTAGACCGTAAGAAAGACATGATTTTGGTGTCAGGCTTTAACGTTTACCCTTCAGAAATTGAAGAAGTGGTTTCAAAGCATCCTAAAGTATTGGAAGTCGCTGCCATTGGTGTACCTGATGAAAAATCAGGTGAAGTGCCAAAACTGTTTGTGGTGAAGAAAGATCCATCTTTAACCACAGAAGAAGTATTGGCATTCGCGAAAGAGAACTTAACGGGTTACAAACGTCCGCGTTATGTTGAATTCTTGGATGAGTTACCGAAATCAAACGTAGGTAAAATCCTACGTAAAGATTTACGTAAAACAGCTTAAGTTCAAATAAAAAAAGCGCCATCAGGCGCTTTTTTTTCATGTTCACATTTAATTCTTCATTAACCAGCGGTCGATATAGGGACGGCCAATGCCCAAAATGCCAACAAAGGTCAGCATCGTACCACACTGACGACTGAAGGCTGGGAAAGCAAAACTACCAAAACTCAGGACATTATCGATCAGACAATAGACGGTCACTGCAAGCAACCAAGACCATAGGTTCTGACGTTTAATCCCGACCATCCAAAATGCAATGATCAGCATGACCAGTGTGCCAAGAGTCGAACCAATATTCATATTGGCACAAATGACCGCCAATAAAAATGCAGTAACGGGAAGCACAATCTTTAAAACACGATCCACTTGGCGTTGATGTTGACGCTGAATTTCGAGCACGTCGAACATTTCTTTTTGATCAGGGCTAGCCATGCTGGAGTCTCATCGGGAAATTATAAAAACACTATAATTTAACCAAATTTATCCTCGGAATGCCATGCTATGATAGCCGTCGAAATGATCTTGATGAGAAAAAACCAATGCAAAGCATTAGCGGGATTATTTATCTCATTTTAATTGCTTGTTTACTGCCTTACGTATTTACAATCATTGCTAAAAAAACAGCAGGATTTCGCGCCAAAGATAATCAACATCCGCGTGAATTTCTCGCCAAGACGACTGGTCTGGCAGCACGTGCCAATGCGGCACAGCAAAATAGCTTTGAGAGTTTACCCTTATTTATTGCCGCTATCTTAATGGCTGAATATATGGTGATTCCGCAAGTGGTCACCATGACGTTTGGTATTGCCTATCTTGTCTTTCGTGTGGTGTATGGTATTTGCTATTTGGCCAACTGGTCGACGCTTCGATCGATCGTTTGGCTGTTGTCACTGCTTTGTCCTATTTGTTTATTATTGTTGGTCATTCGACTGACGATGGGCTAAGTGCGAAACATACATATTTTCACCCAGTGGATGTATAATCGCAGAAATATTTTTTTCTCAAAAACCGTTATAATCGATGCGGTTTTTTAAAAGATTTAACTTGTTAAAGAGTGATGTTATGAGCTACAGCAATATCCCTGCGGGTAAAGATGCACCGAACGATATCTACGTGATCATCGAAATTCCTGCAAATGCAGCACCAATCAAATATGAAATTGATAAAGATTCGGATGCGCTTTTTGTAGATCGTTTCATGGGTACAGCAATGTTCTACCCAGCGAACTATGGTTATGTACCAAACACCTTGTCTGAAGATGGTGATCCATTAGATGTACTTGTTGTAACGCCACATCCAGTTGAACCAGGCTCAGTAATTCGTTGCCGTCCTGTGGGTAAATTGAACATGGAAGATGACGGTGGTATCGATGCGAAATTGATCGCAGTTCCACACGACAAGTTAACGCCAATTTATAAAGACGTGAAAGAATATACCGATCTTCCACCTTTACTGATCCAACAAGTTGAACACTTCTTCGCGCACTATAAAGACTTAGAGCCAGGGAAGTGGGTTAAATTAACAGGTTGGGAAGGTTCTGAAGTTGCTAAGCAAGAAGTGCTTAAAGCAATCGAAGCAGCAAAATAATCCTGTCTATGAAGCCTTGATTGAACTGTGTTTGATTGTAGGCTTCAATAAAAAAACCTGCACAATGTGCAGGTTTTTTATTGGGCTTCTATTCTGAGAAATTAGAATAATTTCACAGGAATATCTAACCAGATACGCCATTCATTGGTTGAGCCAATACCTTCGCTGTTATTCACTTTTTGGTTATTGTAGCTGCTACTTGAACGCAAGTACGAGTAGCGTAAGCGTAAGCTAGCATCTTTGAATGCACCCGATTGAACCGTGTATTTCACTTGGTTGAAAAACTCATGTTCTTCAGCTTGATCAATAATTTTAGTTTGGTTGTTGCGCTCTGCAACATCAATATCCCAACCGTAAACAAATGCACTTGTCCAGTTCAAGCCAGGTAAGCCGTGGTTTTTAAAGTTATAGTTGTATTGCAAACCTACTGATTTTTCATCATTACCGTTGAAATCAGATAAGTATGAATTTGGCACATAAATACTTTGTAGACCATCTGCATTGTATGCATAGTCATAACCTGTATTGCCAGCATTATCCTGATAAGCCAGCATTACATTGTGAACATCTTTATTGTAGGTTGCCGAAACTCCCCAAATAGTGTTTTCACGGTCTGCAAGGTTATCTGTAGTATGTGAACCTGTGGCTGCGCCAACTTCCCACTGTGTGTTATAAGCGACAGCATCTAAGGTTACATTTGCATCGTTCGGTACAGCAAAGTTGTAATTTGCATTGGCATAGTGGCGTTCCAATTTATCTTTAACGTCTACCCCATAATAAGAGGCATTAACTTGGTCGTTAAACTTGTATTTTGCGCCCCAGAAAATAGCACTGTCCAAATTTTGTTGGTCTGAGCTGATATCATTAGACCATTGGTTTTTAGTAAATTTACCGCCAATTAAGGTCAAGTCTTTAATTTCATTACTTTCAATATAAAGACCAGTGTAGTACTCAGGGGTTAAACGAGCAGTATTGCTTGCAATTACTGGAATTTCAGATACTTGTGTACCATATTTAGCTGTGGTATTCGATACACGTGCTTTTACATAAGCGCCGCCACGTGCCCAATGATCATAGGCATCTTTAGTTCCATCGGCATTATCTTGACTATGAGTTGGGATCATTTGGTTACCAGTATGCCCATTTTTACCGAGTTTAAATGAAGCATCCCCAATAATCCCTGCACCAAAACCAATTACACCTTTAGTAAAGCCTGAATCTAAATTGACAATTGCTGTTTGGGCAGCAGAACTGGTGTCATTAGTGAGACCATCTTTTTTATCACGATGTAAAAAACCTGTACGGAATAAAACCGAACCGTTTGCGTCTTCTACAAAGCCTTTAGATTCACTTTGTTCGCTAGCAAAAGCTGTTGATATAAGTGCAGTTTGTACTAAAACTGCTAATGTTAATTTTTTTGTGTTTTGCATTGGGGAGCGAACCTTATACAAATTGGATGGAAAGAGAACAGCAATTGTATAAGTAATCGCTGAAAAATTGTCATTTTTATTTAACATATTCAACTAAAGTAATGCATTTTTTTGTAAGCGATATGTTTGAAATATTTTAATTTTAGTTAAAATATTTGGCTTGCTAGAATAAGTCTTTATAAACATTGAATTATTTTTCTCTTCTTAATTCTGTTTTTTGCTATGTATTGCAGAATATAATATATAGACTGTGAGGTCATTTTAGCTTATGAATCAAAGTGTTCAGTCATTTCTAATCTTTTGGAATCAGCTCAAAATCACCCATAGCCAGATTGGCAAACGATGAATTACACAGCAGTTACCTAGGAAAAATTGACCTATTGTTAAAAAATAGCTTTAAAATTTATGGGTATGGAATCAGTAAATGATTCATGTCTAAAGAAATTTCGAGAACTTAAATGCATAAGAATTCACATAAAATTGCACTATTTTTAATTTTTTCCACTGGCAGTATGTTGGTCAACGCAAGTGAGCCACAGCAACAAAGTTCAGAAGGTGGACTCAGTGGAAGCCTTGCTGTGCTCAGTCAGTATATTTATCGTGGGGGTATTGAAAATGATCAGCCTACCCTACAAGCAGGGCTTGAATATGAACATGCATCTGGTCTATATGCTGGTTATTGGGCTTCAACACTGAATTATGATGCAGCGGATATCAGTAAAGATCACGGTGTTGAGCATGATTTTTATATGGGGTATGCAGGCGCACTCAGTCCAGATTTAAGCTACCGCTCGCATATTGTGACTTATTTATATAATGATGGCGGCTCGGTCTATAGTGAGGATCGCACAGAACGCCGAAGTACAACTGGAGCGGAATTTGTAAATAGTCTGAGCTATAAAGACTTTGATGTAGGCGTCACGGTGGCTTTAGTGGATGTGAGCTATGCCAACGCGGGCGATACTTATTTAAGCCTTGCACATCATTATGCTCTTCCACAACACTTTCAATTCAATAGTTCAATTGGTGCATCGATTTATCGTCAGCATGATGATGCCATACTCACTACAGAGAAGAACTTTACTGTTAATGAAGTTCGCTTAGGCCTGAGTAGGCCCTTTGCAGAGACAGGGATCGAGATGTCTGCGGATTATATTTATGGTGTGCATAATCGTATGGGCGAGGATTTAGAGGACCATCTGGTGCTGGGTTTAACTTACAACTTTTAAATGTTGTAGATATGAAAAGTGCATCCAGATCGGTTGGGGATGCACTTTTTTTATGCACTTAAAAACGTACCTTCCAAAGATGAGTCTCAAAATAGCGCATATTGTAAACAATTATGTTTGCTTGATGGGCTTGGCTTCAATTCACCGCGAAGAGGTTTAACGATCAAGTTGAGTGCGAGCTAAATTTTTTATATTTTAAATAATTTTAATAAAAACAATTATTTATAATGATTTTGTAAAAGGTGTATCTGATGTTGAATTGAATGTGGCATAGCTATTGCTACTACCTACATGAGTTTATCGAAATAACCAAAAGACGTCGGATACGATGTGGGGGAATCAAACCATGAAATTTGCACTTAAGGCATTATCTTTAGCTGTGGTAGCTGCAGCTTCTACATTCACTTATGCAGATGAAGCAACGTCCGTTCATTCTGTGTCAGGGAATATTGGGGTTTTTTCTAGTTATAACTTACGTGGTATTACCAATACGCCTGAAAATGAAGATGCGACTATTCAAGGTGGTTTAGATTACAGCCACGCATCTGGTTTTTATGCAGGTTGGTGGGGTTCTACACTGGGTTATTCATTGGTTGAAGAAGGCCGTGATGCCTTTGAAAACAATTTCTACGCGGGCTATAACGGCTCAATTAATGATGATCTCGGCTATACTATTGGTACGACTTATTATTATTACTATGAAACAGATAATTCAGATACCAACGGTTTTGAAACTTTGCTTGGCTTAAGCTACAAAGACTTTGGCGTCACTGTACAGACTTTACTGGAAGATACCACTTGGAGTAACGCGGGTGATACTTATATTAAGGCAACTTATAGTTATCCATTGCCGAATGATTTCAGCTTAGATACGGCATTGGGCTTATATGCTTATCAAGACTCTGGCGATTATGAAGAAGCATTAGGGACGACGGAGAGTTTTGGTTTCCGTCATTTTGATGTGGGCGTGAGCAAACCTTTAGCTGAAACAGGTTTAACCGCAAGTATGAATTACACCTTGGGTGGTTATGACCGTGCGGACGTAAAACAAAAGAACAAAGTTGTCTTCGGTTTGAAGTATGAGTTCTAAGCTGTACGCTGCTTAAATATAAAAAAGCCCACTCCAATCGAGTGGGCTTTTTTTATCGGCGATGGGATTTCGCTCTAACTTGTCAGTTTTTATGAACAGTCAGCCGTTTTAGTGATGTTGCCCACGATAAGACAGGGCTTCGGTTAAGTGGCCTGTTTGAATCTGTTCAGACTGCGCTAAGTCGGCAATGGTTCTGGCCACTCTTAAAATACGGTGATACCCCCGAGCAGATAAGTTTAAGCGCTGTTGTGCCTTTTCAAAGATCAGCGCGGCTTGTTCATTGAGTGGCGCAAACTGTTCCAGTTGTTTGGGTGATAAGGCCATATTGAGACAAGCTTGGCGCTGCATTTGCCATTGATAAGCTTGAATCACGCGCTCACGTACAGTTGCCGAGTCTTCTACGACTTGTGTGTCCTGCAATTCAGAAGCATGCAAGGGTGGTACATCAATATGTAAATCAATCCGATCCAGTAACGGCCCTGAAATGCGGTTTTGGTAGCGTTTAATCGCCTCGGCTGAGCACTGACAACGGCTATCTTGATTAAACGCATAACCACAGGGACACGGATTCATTGCGGCAATTAGTTGGAAATTGGCTGGAAAGGTGATCTGCCGTGAAGCACGCGAAATCACAATCTCTTTGGCTTCAATCGGCTGTCTTAAAACCTCTAAAACCTTGCGGTCAAACTCTGGTAGTTCATCTAAAAACAGCACGCCTTTATGTGCCAAAGTAATTTCACCGGGTTTGGGTTGTGACCCGCCACCGACTAAGGCAACCGCAGAAGCTGTATGGTGCGGTGCACGAAATGGCCGCTGTCCAAAAGGATGTTGATGATTGGCCACCGAGTAAATACTCGCCACTTCCAAATTCTCTTGCGTGTTCAAGGGTGGGAGAATACTGGCTAAACGTGAAGCCAATAGGGTTTTCCCTGTTCCTGGCGGTCCTTTAAATAGCAAAGAATGACCACCTGCTGCCGCAATCTCTAAGGCACGTCTCGGACGCAGTTGACCTTTAACATCGGCCAAATCAAATTTGTAGTGCTGTGAGGCTTTTAGCGCCGTGGGTTGAAACTGTTGGATGAGATGGTTTTGCGACAGATGCTCACAGACTTGTTTTAAATGTTGCGCTGCAAACACTTGAAAGTTGGGCAGTTGAGAGGCTTCTTGCGCATTGGCCTCAGGTAAAATCAGTTGATGCCCAGCTTGCTGGCAGGCAATCGCAATACTTAAAGTACCTGAAATTGGTCGCAGTTGCCCATCAAGTGCCAACTCACCTATAAATTCAAAATTTTCAGTTCCTTGCTCAGGGAGCTGACCAGAGGCAATTAAAATACCCAGTGCAATAGGCAAATCCAGTCGTGAGCTGTCTTTGGGCAGGTCTGCGGGTGCAAGGTTGATGGTGAGGCGTTTGGTCGGAAACTGAAAACCACTATTGATAATGGCGGAGCGCACCCGATCTTTGCTTTCCCGAACGGCTGCTTCAGGAAGCCCCACAATAGTTAAAGAGGGTAGTCCTTGGCTCAGATGAACTTCAACTTCAACCGAAGGTGCGTGTAAACCGAGCAAAGCTCGAGTGTAAATTTTGGCAAAAGACATCTTTTGTTCCATTATAGTGCATTATTTTAATTCGTTATGCGTCTTTTGTTGCACCAAACAGGTGCTCATTTTTTGTTCTGAATGCGTAACTCTAAAGCTTCCACTTGTTTCAATAAGTCATTTAAACGCAAATTGGCATTATTCAGTGCAGTACGTTGACGTTCAATTTCATCTTTGGAAACCAAATCCATCTTGGTGACTGCTTCATTCAGCAGTGCGCGTAAATTATGTTCTAAGTCTTGTTTAGGTTGTTCGACTTGTTCCAGTATGGCTTGTAATAAAGTTTCAATCATTTCTATATCCAACAGTTGGAGACGTGACAGCAGTGTACCATTGCTGCTTCTGACTCTATAGCCTTTCAGATGAAATATGATTTCATCGATTGTAAAAAAATCATAAATCTTCGACTAAAAAACCTGAATTTTGAAGCTCAAAACGCATTTAAATGTATAGAATAGGGTATAAAGAAAACTCATGTCAGACTTTCTTTTCCCCCCAACCTAAGAATTTTTGGCATGAAATTTGAACATAAAACCTTACTGGTGAAATAAGCCGAAGGAAAACAAACATGAAGCTCGTAACTGCAATTGTAAAACCGTTTAAATTGGATGATGTGCGTGAAGCACTGTCTGAAATTGGTGTTCAAGGGATCACGGTAACTGAAGTCAAAGGCTTTGGTCGTCAAAAAGGTCATACTGAACTTTATCGTGGCGCTGAATATGTTGTTGATTTCTTACCAAAAGTAAAAATCGAAATCGCGATCAGTGATGAAATGGTCGACGCGGTGATTGAGTCAATCACACGTGTGGCTAGTACCGGAAAAATTGGCGACGGTAAAATTTTCGTCACAAATTTAGAGCAAGTCATCCGTATCCGTACAGGTGAAACAGGTGCCGATGCCGTTTAATTTGGCATGAAGTTTGCTGAGTAACACATAACTCGCACAAATTAGGTTGGGGGATACGAATGAAAAAGATGCTATTCGCGCTGAGCTTATCTGGCGCACTTTTAGGTGGTTCTGTTGCTTGGGCTGAAGAAGCAGCAACAGCGCCAACGCCATCAGAACAAGTCACAGTGGTTGAAACAACGGATGTGGCTGCTCCAGCGGTTGAAGCCGTTGCTGCTCCAGTAGAAGCACCCGCACCTGCAGAAGAAGAACCAACATTAGATACAGGTGATACGGCGTGGATTTTAGTCTCCACAGCACTGGTTTTATTAATGACCATTCCAGGTTTAGCGTTATTCTACGGCGGTATGGTTCGTAAGAAAAACGTCTTAAGTACTATGGCACATAGCTTTGTTGCTGCAGCAGTGGTAAGTATTGCATGGGTCATCATTGGTTATACATTGGCCTTTGGTGAGGGCAATGCCTTTATTGGTGGCTTAGATAAGTTCATGCTGACTGGGATTACCACAGATGCACTCACAGGGACGATTCCTGAAGTTCTATTCGTTATTTTCCAAATGACCTTTGCCATCATTACCGTTGCCATTATTAGTGGTTCAATTGCAGAACGGATGAAATTCGGCGCATTTATCGCTTTCATCTCGATTTGGGTAGTCGTGGTCTATGCACCAATTACTCACTGGGTATGGGGCGGTGGTTGGTTAGCAAATGATGGCGCACTCGACTTTGCCGGCGGTACCGTTGTACACATCAACTCAGGTGTGGCAGGTTTGGTTGCTGCATATATGCTTGGTAAACGTATGGGCTTAGGTCGTGAATCAATGGCTCCACACAACTTGGCATTAACCGTTGTGGGTGCAAGCCTACTGTGGGTAGGCTGGTTTGGTTTCAACGGGGGTTCTGCATTGGGCGCAAACGGCTCAGCAGGTTATGCATTGCTTGTGACTCAAGTAGCAGCAGCAGCAGCGGCAATCTCTTGGTTAATTACTGAAAAAGTTGCACGTGGTAAAGGTTCAGTACTTGGTGCTGCATCTGGTGCGGTTGCTGGTCTGGTAGTGATTACACCAGCAGCAGGGTTTGTGACTGTCGGCGGTGCACTGGCGATGGGTTTAATCGGTGGTGTGGTGTGCTTCTGGGGTATCAGTGCCTTGAAACGTGCTTTAAAAGCCGATGACTCTTTAGATGCGTTTGGTTTACACGGTGTGGGTGGTATCGTGGGTGCAATCTTAACGGCATTCTTTGCAAGCGACTTCATCATGGGCGACAAAGCACCAAGTGATGTGATGCATCAACTTTGGGTTCAAGTTGAAGGGGTATTGGCAACGATTGCATACTCAGCAGTCTTAACCTTCATTATCTTAAAAGTGATTGATCTGGTGATTGGAATTCGCGTTGAATCTGATGATGAACGTATGGGCCTAGACTTAAGCCAACATGGCGAACGCGTGGACTAATCAATAGAATAATAAATAAACAGTATAATCAATATATTGTGTGAAACAGCCCGAAAGGGCTGTTTTTTTTCTATATCTAGCGTAAAACTCTACAAAACACCGAATTTTTGCTACACTCTAAAACCATTCAAATTTGTTCAATTTAACCACTATGCATTGTCCATTTTGCAACGCTGAAGACAGTAAAGTGATCGACTCACGTTTGGCCGCTGAAGGATGTCAAATTCGTCGTCGTCGTGAATGTATTAGTTGTGGTGAACGATTCACAACCTTTGAAAGTTATGAAGTGGTCATGCCTCGTGTGATCAAGTCGGATGGCAAAAGTGAACCTTTTGATGAAGCGAAATTGCGTCGTTCGTTGATGCATGCTTTACAAAAACGTCCCGTGACGCAAGAGCAAATTGAAACCGTCTTGAGCGATATTCAACTGCAAATCCGCCGTTTAGGTGAGCGTGATGTGAAATCACGCACCATTGGTGAAATTGTCATGCAATCTTTATTTTCGTTGGATCATGTTGCGTATGTGCGTTTTGCATCGGTCTATCAAGACTTTCAAGATGTCGATGCTTTTCGCCACCAAATTGAACAAATGCAACAACGTGAACATTAAGCGAGTTGGCATCCATGTCTGAATTACAGTCTAGTGCTTTACACGCCGACCAAGCTTGGATGAAACAAGCGATTGCTTTAGCACTACAAGGTCAATATAGCACCAAGCCAAATCCAAATGTAGGCTGTGTCATTGTCAAAGATGGGCAGTTGCTAGGGACGGGTTATCACCCTAAAGCGGGTCAGCCCCATGCAGAAGTTTTTGCGATGCGCGAAGCGGGCGAACAGACCCAAGGCGCAACGGCTTATGTCACTTTAGAACCTTGTGCGCATTATGGGCGTACACCGCCGTGTGCCAAAGGTTTGGTCGAGGCAGGTGTGGCGCGTGTTGTGATTGCCTGTCCAGACCCCAACCCCTTAGTGGCTGGTAAAGGGGTACAAATTTTAAAAGAAGCAGGCATTGAGGTCGATGTTGGTATTTGCCAAGCCGAAGCGCATCAGTTGAATGCGGGCTTTTTAAAAGCCATGGCTACAGGTAGGCCTTATGTGCGTTTAAAAGTTGCTTCTAGTTTAGATGGTCGAACGGCGATGGCTTCGGGTGAGTCGAAATGGATTACAGGCCCAGCCGCACGTTTAGATGTTCAGCATTTTCGTGCCATTTCTGGCGTCGTGATCACGGGGGTTGAAACCATACTGGCCGATGATCCTCAGCTCAATGTCAGACAGCTTCAGGGTGTTGCGGATCTGACAACGGTTGTACAACCAAAACGTCTGGTTTTAGATCGTCAAGGCCGCTTGCCTCTGACGGCCCAAATTTTACAGCAGCCTGACACCGTGATGGTGATGGGGCCTTATCGTCAAGCATTGGCCGATGTAGGCGTGATACAGTTTGCTGTTCAGCCTTTAGATCAGTTATTAAAGCAGTTGGTTCAATCGCATCAAATTTACGATGTCATGGTTGAAGCGGGTGCAACGTTATCGACGACTTTTTTACAAGAAAAGTTGGTTGATGAAATGATTAGTTATGTAGCACCGACCTTATTGGGTCAGTCTGCACGTGCAATGTTCAATGCTGAGTTTTCTCAGATGGCAGAGCAACTCCGCTTTAAGCTTATGGATGTCACACAATTCGGTGACGATGTGCGCTTAACGCTTATCCCTTCTCAAGAGTCATTATGAGTTCAGAGTCTACGGTTTATCATAAACGTCGTCACGCGGCACGTACCACCGATGAATATCTATTTCATCAACTTGTTCCTTATTTGGGGAATAAGCGCCGTCTGTTGCATCTGATTTTAGAGGCACTCGAGAGTACAGGGACTTTAAACCGTGCAGATGGTCGTGCGCCTATTTTTGCTGACTTCTTTGCGGGTTCGGGCGTGGTCTCGCGTTTGGCACGTCAAAATGGTTATCGCGTGATTGCCAATGACTGGGAACCGTATAGCCATGCGCTGAACCATGCCATTTTGGCTTGTACTGAAGCGCCTGCATTTAAAGAGTTGGGTGGTTATCAAAAAGCCATTGATTATTTAAACCGCTTGCCTGAAGTTAAGGGCTGGGTAACGCATAATTTGTGTCCGCGAAATGATGAAATCTATGATCCAAGCCGAGATCGTTTGTTCTTTAAGCGTCGCAACGGCATGCGCATTGATGCGATTCGTCAGCAAATTGCCACATGGCAGGCACAAGGGGCAATCGATGATGTGGAGATGTCTGCTTTATTGGCACCTTTACTTTATTCAGCTAGTTTTGTCAGCAATACTTCCGGCGTTTTTAAAAGCTTCCACCACGGTTGGGGCGGTAAAACTCAAACAGCGTTAGAGCGGATTGAATCCTTGCTGTGGTTGACCCCAAGTCGTTTTAGTGAAGTGGGCGATAATAAGCAAAAGAACCCGATGGCTGAAATGTGGTGTGTTGATGCGCAGCATTTGGCGAATCAAATGAGCAGTTTTGAGGTCGATGTAGCCTATCTAGATCCACCCTATAACCAACATGCTTACAGCAGTAACTATCATGTCTTAAATGCTTTAACGCTATGGGATCAGGTAGATTTACCGACACCAGACACCAAAGGGTTTAAAAGCGGAATTGACCGTGCGTGGCGCAAAGAGCGTCCGAGTCCTTATAACTCGTCAAAGTATGCCAAAGAGGCATATGAAAAATTACTTTCCACCATCAATGCACGTTACATTCTGACCAGTTATTCAACCGATGGTAATATTGAAGCAGGGGACTTGCTCAAAGCCAATTTGGAGCGAGGTCGCGTGACTTTATTAACGCAGGATGTACCACGTTATCGCGTGAGTAAGCAGCGTCAGTCTGAGCGTGCGCGTGTGTTAGAGTTTATTGTGATTACCGATACCCATGCCAAGTCAGGTCCGCCAATTCGTCAGCTACTGGGGCAGTTGTACCATTATGCCGAATTGGGCGGGGTCGATACATCTGGGGTCACGACACAGTTGGCGCTGTGGTAAAAATATAGAGGTAGAAATCAGAAATGTTTACAGGGATCATCGAAAGTCTAGGCACAGTTGAAAGCGTACAAAATGTCGGTGGCGATGTGCGGTTACGCATTGGTACGGATCTTGATATGTCAGATGTACATTTGGGTGATTCAATTGCCACCAATGGCATTTGCCTCACAGTGATTGACTGGGGTGAGCACTGGTATGCTGCCGATGTCTCACGTGAGAGTTTGAACCGAACCACACTGACCCACTGGAAAGCTGGACAACGTGTCAATGTGGAAAAGGCGATGTTGCCCACCACACGTTTTGGTGGGCACATTGTGTCAGGTCATGTCGATGCTGTGGGTGAAATCACCGTTGTGCGTGAAGATGCACGCTCGCTTTATTTTGAAGTAACTGCGCCAGCCGAGATTGCACGTTACTTGGCAGAAAAAGGCTCGATCACGGTCGATGGGATCAGTTTAACCATTAATCATTTGCGTGGGCGTATTTTAAGCCTCAATTTAATTCCACATACGGCTGAACGAACCAACATTGGAACGTGGAAGGCAGGCAGTCAAGTGAACCTTGAAGTGGATGTGTTAGCACGCTACATTGAACGTCTGATGATGGGTGACAAAGCTGCGGAAACTCCCTCACAATCTAAAATTAGTTTAGACTTTTTGGCACAAAATGGTTTCTTGAAATAGAAAAATCGTTTAGATTGCAGCAAGAATAGACAAAAGATGAGCTCCCTATTTGCCCAAAATGAGGGAGTTTTTCTTTTGAAATGAATAGGTAAGCAATTGAGTATGATGAAAGATAGTACGCAGTTCATTGCACGGATAGGTGACAATGATTGATTTTTTTCTCCATCTAGAACAATTATTGCCCGTACTGCTTGCAGAATACGGCCTTTGGATTTATGCGATTCTTTTTCTGATTATTTTTGCAGAAACGGGCTTCGTTTTTATGTTCTTTTTGCCGGGTGACAGTTTACTGATTGCCATTGGTGCCTTATGTTCCAGCTCGGATTTAATCCATATCCACACCATGGGTATTTTGATGATGATTGCTGCGGTATTGGGTTATATCGTCAATTATTATACCGGTCAGAAGCTGGGCTTTAAATTTGCCCATCAGCATTCACGTTGGCTGAAACCCGAATATATGATGAAGACCAATCAATATTTCTTAAAGCATGGCGGTAAAACCATTTTAGTGGCACGTTTTATTCCTTTTGTGCGTTCTTTCGCGCCTTTTGCTGCGGGCGCAGGGCATATGAGCTTGGCGACTTTTATGTGGTACAACGTGACCGGTGGTCTGATTTGGATTGGTAGTTTGTTGGCGATTGGTTATGGTGTGGGCAATACCTTATCATTTATGGTTGATGTGTTGGTTTGAGATCGAAACAGACTACATCAGCCGAGCAAAACAAGGGTGCATAAAAAAACTCACCGCAGTGAGTCTGAGTGGAAACCAAGGCCTGTTAGGCAGAGTTGGATACCACTTCATCAGAAAATTCTGAATTTTTCAAAATATAGTCAATTTCTTCTTGAGCCGCGGCTTGTAGCTTACTGCGATAGCTGGCTACAGACTCTTCAATTAAGGTTTCCGCTTCAAGCTCTAAACGTAAACGGACACTTTCTAACTCCGACAAAATTTGTGAGTCATCAATACCAAATTTACCTTTGGCATAGTCCAGAGCTTGTTCAGGCGTTTTCTCATAGCGTGCAGTGTAGCTCGAAATTTCCTGATCGACACTTTGACGCATCACATTTAAAGCTTGGGTTTGCTCATTGAACTGACGGATTTCATCTTTTTTGAGGCTCTCCGCATAAGCTTCCTGTGCTGCGCGTTTGTCTGCCAGTGATTTTTCTAACGCTTGTTGTTTGCGAAGCCGCGCTTCTTCAATCAGCTGTGCTTTCAGATCGGCATACGCTTGTTCAATTCGTTGGGTCGAGACAGCTTGAGCACGTTGGTCTTGTTCAATCCAACTGTGCAAACCTGTTTCAGGTTTGAGTACATCGCAGACGCGACTCAGGTCATCAATAAAGGCCTGACGAACAGCATCAGGTACATTTAACCAGCGCTGTTTAAAATCTGGACCAACATTCAATGCCACTACGCATCTCCTTATTTAGACGGGGAATCATTTAAAGCTTGAAGGTTCGAGCTTCAACTCCGAGACGTCTATATTGTTTAAATTTTTCACGACCTTGTTGTTTGGCCGATTCGTTATTTTCAATAATTTCTATAATGTGGCTAAATTTTTCGAACTGTTCAAGAGCTTGATCGTTAAAATTGAACACAATCCAGTCGGATTGCTCAGGCAGTTGGGCTGAGATACAAATACGCGCATCGATTTGATCAATGCCATGCGGAATAAAGCTCGTGTCATCAAAACTCCACAAACGTTCATCTAGTTGCTGTTGTAGTTCAGTGTCGCTTGCATACAACCAGATTCGCTCTGGCTGACGCAAGATTTTTCGACATAAACGACAAGCACTTTCGACTTGTCGTTCAGGACTTTGTTCAAACAGATAAAAGCTAATATTAGCCATTAGACTGCGCACGATGAGCTAAGAATTGCATCAATAAGGGTACTGGACGACCGGTTGCTCCTTTATTGGCACCCGAGTTCCATGCTGTACCTGCGATGTCCAAATGCGCCCAGCGGTAATCACGGGTGAAACGTTGCAAGAAGCACGCTGCAGTTACGGCACCAGCTTTAGGCCCGCCAATGTTGGCAATATCGGCAAATGGAGAGTCTAACTGTTCTTGATAGTCATCAATCACAGGCATGCGCCAGACGCGGTCAAAGCTATTTTGACCTGCTTCAGATAGTTCGGCCGCCAGTTTTTCATCTGGGGTAAACATACCCGTTAAGACTGAACCGAGTGCCACGACACAGGCGCCCGTTAAGGTTGCAATATCAATGACCAGTTCAGGGTTAAAGCGCTTCACATAGGTCAATGTATCGCACAGCACCAAACGACCTTCTGCATCGGTATTTAAAATTTCAACGGTTTGACCACTCATGGTGCTCACGATGTCACCTGGACGCGTAGCCTTACCTGACGGCATATTTTCAGCTGCCGCAATCGTACCTACGACATGAATGGCTAAACGTGATTCACACAGGGCACGGAGCGTCCCTAGAACCGATGCTGCACCACACATGTCGTATTTCATTTCATCCATACCAGCACCCGGCTTCAATGAAATGCCACCTGTATCAAAGGTGATTCCTTTACCGACCAAGACCACTGGGGCTTCAGTACGTTCAGCTTGATACTCAAGGGTAATAATACGGCCTGGGCGGTCTGAACCTTTGCTCACCGCAAGGAAGGAATGCATGCCCAGATCCGCCATTTGCTGCTCATCAAGCACATTAACACGGAGTAGGTCAGGATATTGAGCTGCCAGTTCTAAGGCTTGCTCTGCCAAATATTCAGGGAAACAGATATTGCCCGGACGGTTGCCTAAGTCACGAGCAAAGCTTTGACCTGATTGCACGGCTTCAATCAGTTTAAGTTGTGCAGCATTCAGCGGCGACTCAGCGGCAATCAGGCAGATCTGTTCAAGCACGTTGTCGGCTTTTTTTGATTTGAATTCATCAAATGCATATGCCGCTTGCGTCAAACTGAGGGCAAATAAATAATGGAGCTCAGCTGGAAGGGCTGAAAGGTCAATACTGATGTGTTTGAATTTTTTTTGTGAAGCTTTGATAATGGTTTGAGCAATTTTCACCAGCTTTGCTGCTTGTAATTCAGCTGCTTTACCGACACCCACCAAGGCTGCATTGGGGCTTGCTGGAATTTGACCAATGAGGCTCAAGGTTTCATTGAACGCGGCTTTAAACTGAGTTGCTTCAATTAAGTTGTTTAAATCATTAATTTGATAAGCATTTGCAAGGTGTTGCGTGTTTTCAGAATCTACTAATATCAACAAAAATTGGCTAGACGTATTCTCTGTGAATGACGTATTAATAGAGAGTTTCATAAGTTTTATTTAAGCCTTATAAAGTTTGAAAATGATTAAACCACTGAAACCTTAACATGAATAGAGTTGCAAAGTGCAACAAGAGTACAGGTTTTATATTTTCACTATTCGGGTAAACTAGCGCTAGTTTTTATTCACCTATTTTTGGAAGAATTAATTTGATTATTCGGCGTTATCTGGTCAAACAAGTGGTGTCGACATCCTTGGTTGTGATCGCCTTATTGACCTTGATCATGATGGGCGGTCGTTTGATCAAGTATTTTGGCGTAGCCGCGCAGGGTCGCTTAGATGCAGGTATTTTATTTAGCATTATTGGCTATCGTTTGCCTGAATTTTTAACGCTGATTCTTCCTCTAGGCTTTTTTATTGGACTGATGCTGGTTTTTGGTCGTCTGTATGTCGATCATGAAATGGCGGTACTCAATGGCAGTGGCGTCAGTCGTAACCAATTGGGGCGACTGCTGATTCCTATGACCGTGGTGTTTCTTGCCGTTCAAGCCGTGCTGATGCTTTGGATGGCGCCGTGGGGTGTTCGCCAGTTTGAGCAGCTCACCACTAGTCAGGCGGTGCGTACTGGTTTTGATTTGGTTCGACCCAAAGAGTTTATTTCATCGGGTCCTTATACCATTTATGCGGGTGACTTATCCGAAGACCGTAAAAACCTCAAAGACATCTTCTTCTATCAACGCGCTGAAGCAGAAGGTAAGCCTGATGTGATGATTTTGGCCAAAGAAGCCACGCGGGTTGAAATTGAAAATGATCCCGCCAATGTGGTGGATTTGGTGCAAGGTCGCCGTTATGAAATTTATCCGGGACAGCCGCGTTATAGCCAAGCCGAGTTTCAGTCTTATCGCCTACGTTTAGAAAATGATAAAGAAGCAAAGTTTGAAAGTGCTGATGTTGAAGCATTGTCCACCATGAAACTTTGGGATAATCGTAATGATCCTGTCGTGGCGAGTGAGTTGGGCTGGCGTATTTTTGTACCGTTTGCCATTGTAGTGGCGTTGCTTCTCGCTGTGGCTTTATCTGAAGTGAGTCCACGCCAAGGCCGTTATTTAAAGCTGTTCCCTGCATTGCTTATTTTTGCCAGTTTAATCGTGGCGCTGATGGCCATTAAAACCCGAGTCAGTAAAGAAGAAATGGGGATTTGGGCTTATCCAATGATCTTGGTGATCTATGCGATAGCAGCGGCTTTGTTTTCGCGTAAACAAAAGCTGGCCCCGAAAATTAAGAAAACATTACAACGAGCGGGGTCTTAATCATGTTCGCACGTCGTATAGTCGCAAAACATGTGACCAAAACCACCGCGATGGCGATGCTGGGTGCTACCGCTATTTTATCGGTCTTGCAAATTCTGTTTACCTATTTGGGTGAGTTAGGCTCTCTTAAAGAAGGTTATGGCGCTTGGGATGCTTTACGTTACGTACTGTGGGGGGCGCCGCAATATCTCTATGAGATTCTACCCATCGCCGCGTTAATTGGCTCGGTACTGGGACTGGGCACTTTGGCTTCAAACAGTGAGCTGATTGTGATGCGCTCGGTGGGGGTGAGTCTCTGGCGAATCGTCGGTTGGGTGATTCGTTCGGCTTTAATTTTGGTGGTGCTGTCATTCGCTTTAAGTGAATGGGTGATTCCTTATACCAATGAGCAAGCCAAAGGTGTGAAAAGCCATCGAACTGCGGCTGAGCTCGGTGAAGTACGCGGTTACTGGACACGAGAAGGGCAGCGTTTTATTTATGTCGATTATGCCAACTCTCAAGGTCAGCTGAAAAATGTGCAAGTGGTCGACTTTGACAATAATGCTCGTTTGAAAGGCGTTTTAAATGCTGAGCAAGGTCAGTTTGTGCAAGATGGTCGTTGGATTTTAGAAAATACGGCCCAAGTTGATTTGCTGCCGACAGGCAATGCTACGGCACAAAAGGCCGCTGAAACGCCTTTGGCACTGGCACTGCAGCCGAAATATGTGCACATGGTGACGATTGACCCTGAAGACCTTTCACCGAGTCAATTGGTCAGTTTCATGAGCTATATGCATGAATATAGCCAAGTGCCTAAAACTTATCAGTTGGCTTTTTGGCAGAAAGTGGCGTCTCCATTTGCCTTGATTGCTTTAGTGTTGATTGCTTGTTCCTTTATTTTTGGCCCACTGCGCCAACAATCGATGGGTTTTCGTTTGGTGATTGCACTGTTTACAGGCTTAGGTTTCTTTTACCTGCAAGACTTCTTGGGTTATGCAAGTTTGGTTTATTCACCTTCACCCGCATGGTTCGTTTTTGTGCCGATTTTACTGATGTTTGTCGCAGGTGGTTATTTATTACAACGTGCGCGATAACTGTACGATATTGAAGAAAACAATGCGGATGATGGTGTTAAACCATCATGCCTGCATAGAGTCTTGACCGAAAATTCGGTAAGATAGAGCGATGAATTTGTAGACAAAAAAAGAGTGCTTATTATGGCGGATGCAACTGCTGGCAAAATCCCTCACGTACTGGTCATTATGGATGGTGTGGGACACCGTGAAGCGATCGAAGACAATGCATTTTTAGCAGCGAATCGACCGAATTTAACAGCGATTGAAGCAAAGCATCCGCATAGCTTAATTTCAGGTTCTGGTGAAGACGTGGGTCTGCCAGATGGCCAAATGGGCAACTCTGAAGTGGGCCATATGAACTTGGGCGCAGGTCGTGTGCTCTATCAAGACTTTACCCGAATCACCAAAGACATTCGTACGGGTGCTTTTTTCGAACATGAAGTTTTGGTTGATGCTGTTGAAAAAGCCAAAGCCGCGGGTGGCGCTTTGCACATCATGGGGCTATTGTCTGAAGGTGGGGTGCATTCACACGAAGACCACATTGTTGCCATGGCTGAACTTGCGTTAAAACGCGGTGCAACTGTATACCTTCATGCCTTCTTAGATGGTCGCGATACCCCACCACGCAGTGCACAGCCTTCTTTAGAAAAATTAGATGCATTGTTTGCTCAATATCCAAATCAAGGTCGTATTGTGAGTCTGATTGGTCGTTATTTTGCGATGGATCGAGATAACCGTTGGGACCGTGTGGAACAAGCCTATCGTTTACTCACAGAGTCTGAAGCAACACGTACTGCAGCTACAGCAGTTGAAGGTTTAGCCTTGGCTTATGCCGCAGACGAATCTGATGAATTTGTCAAAGCAACACGCATTGGCGATGTCGTGAAAGTTCAAGATGGTGACAGCATTGTCTTTATGAATTTCCGTGCGGATCGTGCGCGTGAAATTACCAAAGCATTTGTTGAAAAAGATTTTGCAGGCTTTGAGCGTAAAGTTGTACCAAACTTATCTAAGTTTGTGATGTTGACACGCTACCAAGCCAGTATTGATGCACCTGTGGCGTATATGCCTGAAGCATTAAAAAACTCGATTGGTGAATATCTTTCAGACCTTGGTAAAACCCAATTGCGTATTGCTGAAACTGAGAAATATGCACATGTGACATTCTTCTTCAGTGGTGGTCGTGAAGATGAATATCCAGGTGAAAAACGTATTTTGATTCCTTCGCCAAATGTTGCTACTTATGACCTCAAGCCAGAAATGAGCGCCTATGAAGTAACCGATGAATTGGTGGCTGCGATTAACTCAGGTGAGTTTGATCTATTGGTGGTGAACTATGCCAACGGCGACATGGTTGGTCATACGGGCGTGTTTAATGCAGCAGTGAAAGCTGTGGAAGCTGTTGATTTATGCCTAGGCCGTGTCTATGAAGCGGTGATGGCACAAAAAGGCCATATGTTAATTACGGCTGACCATGGTAATGTTGAACAAATGCAGGATTATCACAGTGGTCAGGTGCATACCCAGCATACGACAGAATTGGTGCCTTTTATCTATGTCGGCCCAACTCAAGCAACCATTGCTGAGGGTGGCGTATTGGCCGATGTCGCACCAACCTTGTTAAGCTTGATGCATCTTCCTGTTCCAGCAGACATGCAAGGTCGTAACTTAATTACATTAGACGTATAAATCAATTTGGGTGGGTAAATGGCAAAAGCATCGTGGACTTCAATAGGTGTAGTGATTGCTTTAGGTCTGAGTCTGATCCACCCGATGGGGGCTGTTGCAAAAACTGCGGCAGCACCCGCTTTTGATGATGAATTGGAACAAGGTTATGTTGAGGTTCCGATTGAATCCATTCAACAATTTGTGCAAATCTACGGTTTAGCCAAAGACAATTATGTGGCTGAACGTAGTGATGAAGCACTCTTTCAACAGGCGATTAAAGGTTTAGTCAGTGGCCTAGACCGTTATTCTCGCTATTTATCTCCTCAAGAATATAAACAACTGGTGCAATATACCGAAGGGGATCTGGCTTCAGTTGACTTCAGTTTAGAGTTTGATTCTCGCTTACAACAATGGCTGATTCGTGGATTAAAACTTGACTCAGATTCCAGCAAACTGGGCTTAAAAAATGGGATCTCTGTTTTTAAAGTGGATGATCAAGAGCTACGCAAGCTCAACCATGCTCAAGTCAATGAATTACTCAGTGGGGCGATTGGTAGTACCGTCAGCTTGCAGTTGAAAGCCAACTCAACCCCGATCAATTTAGTCCGAACCAAAAAAGTTGAAACCGATATTCAGGCGCAATTATTGAATAACCAAGTTTTGGTGCTCAAGGTGCGGGTGTTTCAACAGGATACGGCCAATGAAATTCAGCAACTGATTGAAGAACATCAGTCTTCGCGTTTAAAAGCGGTCTTGATTGACCTCAGAAATAATCCCGGGGGGCTATTGTCTGCCGCAGTTGAATCTGCTGATTTATTCTTAAATCAAGGGGTGATTGTTTCAACCCAAAGCCGTTCTGAAGGGGATCAACAGTTCCAAGCTTTACCCAGCCTAGAGTTTCAAAACTTAAAAGTGGGGATTCTGATTAATGACCGCTCTGCATCGGCCGCGGAGGTGTTTACCGCTGCGCTGAAGGAGCATGGACGGGCGTGGGTGATTGGTGAAAAAAGTTATGGTAAGGGTGTGGTACAGAAACTATTTCCGTTATCGAATGGTGCCGCGCTGCAAATGACCGTATCGCATTATTACACTCCAAGTGGTCGGATGATTGAAGGGGTGGGAATTGCACCGAATCAGGTATACCCAATGCCACATGAACTCAAAGACGAAAGCTATGTTGAACATGTGGCAGAGATTCTAATTAACCGTCGTTAAGTCTCTAAACGGGATCATCTTCGCCATCTAGCCCGAATTTCTTCAAGCGATAACGTAAAGAGCGGAAAGACATACCGAGCTTTTTAGCCGCCAGTGTTCGGTTCCAGTGGGTGAGATTGAGCGCATTCATCAAAATTTCTTTTTCAATTTTTTCTAAATACAGCTCTAAACCCTCTTCGGGCAATTTACGCGAAGGCACATGACTGAGTTGATCATTGCCAACAGCACCTTGTTGCGTGGCATTGGCGTAGTTGGTTTGAGCAATCGGTCGCAGTGGGGCTGTTTGCAAGTGTGGTAAGTCGATACTGCTTTCATCACTTAAAGTGATGGCACGTTCCATCATATTGCGTAGTTCACGCACATTGCCTGGATAATATTGGGCCAATAAAAACTCACGTGCACGTTCACTCAGTGGTTTGACTGGGATGTCCCATTCTTGGCAGATTTTTTGAATGAAATGTTGTGCCAAAAGAATAATGTCATTGCCACGCTCACGTAGAGCAGGCAGCACAATGTCCATGACATGGATGCGGAAGTACAAATCCTGACGGAACTTGCCTTGTTGCACCAGTGCTTCTAAGTCTTGATGGCTGGCACTAATCACACGGAAATCGACATCAATTTCGGTGTCACTCCCAATTGGGCGAATGCGTTTTTCTTGTACCGCGCGCAGCAGTTTCACCTGCATAGTGAGCGGTAACTCAGCAATTTCATCTAAAAATAAACTGCCGCCATGCGCAGACAGAATCAGCCCTTGTTTGTCTTGAGTCGCCCCTGTAAAGCTACCCTTACGGTGTCCAAACAATTCACTTTCCATCAGTTCAGTCGGTATGGCACCGCAGTTGATGGCAATAAATGGTCCTTCATTGCGATTGCTCAGGCGATGTACCAGATTAGCCACCACTTCTTTGCCCGTGCCTGATTCACCCGTAATAAAGACAGGCGCTTGTGAGCGTGCAATTTTTTTTAAGGTGATGCGTAGCTGCTGAATAGGAAGGGACTGACCAATCAGCAGACGATGTTCAAGCGTATCTTCTTGGATATGCAGTTGACTGATGGGTTGATTAAAGGCTTTTTGTAAAAGTTGCTCTAAATGTTTTTGGTTGATCGGTTTGCTGACAAAATCAAAAGCACCGGCTTTAAGTGCGGCAATCGCAATATCCATATTGCCGTAAGCAGTCAGCACTGCAACAGGCAAATTAGGATAATTTTGAGCAATAAAATCGACCAAGCTCAGGCCATTACCATCGGGTAAATTCAGATCGGTTAGACAGGCATCGTATTGATGCGTTTTCAGGGCTTGAACCGCCTCTTGTAAACGATAGGCAATATGTGTATCAATCCCCATCCGACTTAAAGACATTTGCATCAGTGTACATAAGTCTTGTTCGTCATCCACCAATAAAACAAGTGGTTTTTTTTCCACGTTTAACCCCAAAAATTACACGTCATTGTTTATACGAGGGCATTCAATCCGAAAGCATGCCCCTATTTTTTGTTCTACATAGTATAGCTTAGCTTGGTTGGCTTCGCAGAAACTATGGGATAAATATAATCCTAACCCAGTTCCATTGATTGAGGTACTAAAAAACGGTTGAAACAGGGCGGTTTGATCCTGAGTGGCGACCCCTTCACCAAAATCGCAGACCTCAATATGGACGAGGTTTTTGTAGCTATAGATACGAATTTGAATGTGTTCGGCTTCAGCTGCATTATGCCGAATGGCATTTCGAATCAGGTTGATCAGCACTTGCCTCAGTTGTTGTTCATCAAACTGAATCTGAGCTTGATCGGAAATGTGGTAATCAATTTGATCTTTGACATCGGGCAAATCTTCAACGATAAAACGTTCTAAAAAAGCGGCGACATCAATCAAGGTCGGATAGGTTTCTTTACTGCGTGCCATGCTCAGTGTATCGCCAATAATTTTATCAATCCGTGAGGCTTGTTTGGTAATCATGTTCTGCAACAGTTCTTGTTGTGGATCATTGGCTTGCATCAACTCATTGGCTTGAGTGATGGCTGCCAGTGGGTTGCGAATTTCATGTGCAATGCTGGCAGAAAGCTGACCCAGTGCAGCCAGCTTGAGTTGTTGTACACGTTGATTAATTTTTTGTGCATCTTGCAGGACGAATAAGGTCAGTGTCTGATTCGGTACTTGAAGTTTTTGAATTTCGATCTGAATCTGAAAGCGACTCAGCTGGGATGTAAATTGGAATTTTTCCCCATTTTTCAGTTGGTCGAATTTGAGTAGTTCAAATAAATCAGGCTGTGCCTTATATAAAGGATATTTGTCATAGGCATAAATCGGGGAGATGCCCAATAATGTACATGCGGCAGGATTACTCAGCACCATGTGGCAGTTTTCATCGAGCACCAAATAGCCGAGCTCGGTTTGCTCTAAAATATAACGGTTAATGTTTTGTAGTTGGTCTAGTTCTTGGGACTGATAGAAGTTTAAATTTTCAAGGACTTGAAAACGTCGTACCGCAATTTGTCCAGACCCATAAACCACAAAGAACAAAAAGGCGAGCACGGCACTGTTGCCAATGGTATTCAGTGAACTAATTGAAAACAGAGTTCCAATAAAGTGTTGATAAACCAGTGTAATTACAGCAATCAACGTAATGATGAGTGCTTTTTGTTTATCGACCAATACAGAAGAGGCAAAGATCGTGATCACAAACAATAAACTTAACTGTAAGTTCGGACCATCGGTGGCGAAAGTAAGTAAGCTGAGGCTAATGACATCGACGATAAATAACAAGGTGAGCTGAAGTGGTATGCGCTTGCGCACATGCTTGAGGCTCAATAGCTGAAAGGCACTGATAAAAATAAAGCCAATCAGGACAGAACGATACAATACTGGATATTGATAATTGGAAAACAGTTGCTCATAAGTCAGCAGATAAACCAACAACAAACAACAGCCAATAAACAGTCGATAAGACGCATACCAAACACCTAGACGGTATTGATTTAACTGAATATTGGTTGAGTATTGCAGCATGTGGGTGTTAGTCAGCTTGCATCAGGGTTTGATTAAACCATAACGAATAGCAAGGTGAGTCAGCTTCACATCACTATCAATGTTGAGTTTTTCAAAAATTCGGTAACGGTAAGTATTGACCGTTTTTACGCTGACAAAAAGCTTGTCAGAAATTTCCTGTGCACTAATACAATTCACGACCATCATCGCGACCTGCATTTCACGTTCAGACAGAGCATCAAAAGGTGAGGTTTGTGTATCCGATAGATAAGAACTGGCCAGTTGTTCAGCAATATCAGCGCTGAAATATTTGCCGCCTTGCATCACTTTATTAATCGCACGTACCATTTCGGTCACAGGTGCACCTTTGGTAATGTAGCCTTTGGCGCCAGCTTTGAGTAATAGGGAAGGATAAGGTTCTTCAGCTAGGCCACTGACTGCCAGTACTTTGGTCTCGGGTGCGGTTTGCAGTAAGCGGCGTGTGGTTTCAACTCCACCAATACCTGGCATGTTGACATCTAACAGAACCACATTTGGGTGATGTTGACGGACGAGGTTAATTGCTTCTTCACCAGATTCAGCTTGGCCAATAACTTGAACATCGGCATGGTCCTCGAGCATTCGACAAATCCCTGTACGTACTAACTCATGGTCATCTACCACTAAAACTGTGATCACCTAGCTCTTCCTCACTATAAAAACCATATTTTTTGTTACATAAAGCAAAATAAGCTTGCAATGAAACGACAAAATTAGCAATCCTATTCTTAGGCTTATTTGAAAAGATATGCACGCTGTCGACGGCAATGCTGTTCGCATTGTGTACAAATGTAAGGCATATTGGCGTGAATACGCAAATGTATCTTATGGGTTATGAAGTTGAGTGAAGAAAAGTGAAAAAATCAAATAAATTTTTAATGCATCTATTGGGATGGTCGATTGCAACGACGGTCAGTACCCATAGCTTTGCAGACTTGGTGATGAATCCGGGCTCGGGCCCTAGCCAAGCAAGCATGAGCTGGTCTGCAGCAGATGCAGAACAGCTTCTGAATGATGATCTCATGGAAGATCCTGAAGAGTACGCTCCTCAGGGTTCAACAAAAGTCACCACCAGTATTCGCAGTTCTAACGGTGTGGTGACGAACAATAGTACCTCGAAAACGGTACAAATTTTCGATACCTCCAAATATTCAAACCAACCTAGTGTCAATGCTCGTGCAGCACTGGTGATGGATGGCAATACAGGTGAAGTGCTTTACAGTAAAAACAGTAATACCGCGCTGCCGATTGCTTCGATTACTAAGTTGATGACGGCAGTGGTGATTTCAGATGCACGTTTAAATATGTCTGAAAACATTACTTTACAGCAAGCGGACTTTTCGTGTTCGGGTTGTAAAAGTTCAAGCTCGTCCCTGCGTGCAGGGGACAGTATGAACCGTGCAGAGGCATTGTTATTTGCATTAATGAAGTCAGAAAACCCAGCAGCATCAGCGCTTGCACGGACGTATCCGGGTGGTCGCTCAGCCTTTGTTTCTGCGATGAATGCCAAAGCAAAATCTTTGGGTATGAATTCAACCCATTATATGGAATCGACAGGTCTACATCCAGGTAATGTCGCATCAGCACGTGACTTGGGTATTTTAGTCAATGCCGCATCACAATATGGTCTGATTCGTCAGTTCTCAACCACAGCAAGCTATGATTTTAACTTGGGTTATCGTGTATTAAAATCAAATAATACCAATGCCTTAGTTCGTAACGGTGGCTGGAATATTAATATTTCAAAAACAGGTTTCATTAATGAAGCCGGTCGTTGTGTGGTGATGCATACCACTTTAAATAACCGTCCAGCAGTAGTGGTGTTATTGGGCGCGGACTCCTCTGCAGCACGTACCAATGATGCAACGCGCCTAATGAACTGGGCAAGCCAATTACCAAAACGTATTTAACCCGACTTTGTTTTTGTTCACTCAACAACAAAAATTGAGTCATAAAAAAGCCCTGCATATGCAGGGCTTTTTTTGTCTTCTCTCAATTACATGTTTGAAAGAATGGAATCGCGAACTTGTTCTAAAGTTGCATCGATTGACAGCATGACCGCATCAGAACATTGCTTGATCGCAGTATCAGGGTCTTTTAGACCATTACCTGTCACGGTACAGACAATCACAGAACCTTCCGCAATTTTTCCAGCTTTGATGTCACGGATTGCACCGCCAATCGACGCTGCAGAGGCGGGTTCTACAAAGACACCTTCATACATTGAAAGTAAACGCTGTGCTTCTAAGATTTCAGCATCAGTCAGTTCATCGAACCAACCTTGAGAGTCACGAACCACCGCTTTAGCATGGTTCCAGCTTTGTGGATTACCAATGCGGATAGCCGTTGCAACTGTTTCAGGGTTTTCAACGGGTGCACCACGTAAGAATGGCGCAGCACCTGCTGCTTGGTAACCAACCATGGTTGGTAAACCTTCAGGCTTTGGACCCGTGAATTGATCTGTTTCAGCGTCGTAAATCACTTGCTCAAATTGATCTGCAGGTTGGTTGGCAACTGCTTCGGTATAACCCATCCAGTGTGCCGTGATGTTCCCTGCGTTACCCACGGGTAAGCAGTGGTAATCTGGTGCACGACCTAACTCGTCTACGATTTCGTAAGCAATGGTTTTTTGACCTTGCAAACGGTATGGGTTGATTGAGTTGACGATCGTTACAGGGGCTTTATCTGCAATTTCTTTGACCAGACGCATACCGTCATCAAAGTTGCCGCGGATTTGCATGGTGATGGCACCATACATCATCGCCTGCGCCATTTTGCCCATGGCAATTTTGCCTTCTGGGATTAACACAAACGCTTTGATGCCGGCACGTGCTGCATAAGCTGCAGCCGCTGCTGAGGTATTACCTGTAGAGGCACAGATAATAGCTTTTGAGCCTTCTTCAACGGCTTTAGTGACCGCCATGGTCATACCACGGTCTTTAAATGAACCAGTCGGGTTTAAGCCCTCGTACTTCACATAAATTTCAACATTTTTGCCAATTAAACGTGGAATGTTCTCGAGTTTAATCAGTGGCGTATTACCTTCACCTAAAGAAATAGCGCGAGTAGTTGCAGACACTGGTAAACGGTCGCGATAACGGTCAACTAAACCAGTATAACGATTGGCATTCGACATGATGATGTTCCAATTGTGTGTAGAGCTTGGTGAGGAAGAGAAGAGCGTTCTTTTCCTCAACCCGATTAATTATCAAGCGATTCTAAACGAATTCGCACGATTTCGCCATGAATGACGGGTAAGGCTTGAATTTGAGCAAGTGCCTCGTCCATTTTTGATTCAACGACTGGATCAGTCAAAATCACGATTGGAATAAGGTCTTTTAAGCGTGGTTGCTGCATGATGGCATCGATACTGATGCCTGCACGGCTCAGAATCGTAGTTACATCGGCCAAGACGCCAGTTTGATCTTCAGCATTAATCCGGATGTAATAACCTGTAGTCATTTCTTCACGGCTTAAAATGGGCACATTGGTCAGTGCTTCGAAGGCCAATTGTGGAATCGTTCCAGCGCCATCTTCGGTATACGAGATATCACGGACGATATCAATGACATCTGCAACGACCGCAGAAGCCGTTGGACCTGCGCCTGCGCCTGCTCCATAGTACAAGGTTGGGCCGACAGCATGTGCTTGTACCAAGACAGCATTCTTCACACCGTTGACATTGGCAATCAGTTCTTCCGCAGGGATCAAGGTTGGGTGAACACGAAGTTCGATGCCATTCGCCGCACGACGCGCAATACCCAAGTGCTTAATACGGAAACCCAGCTCTTCAGCATACTTCACATCTTGTGCTGTGATTTTACTGATGCCTTCGGTATAGACTTTGTCAAACTGTAGCGGAATACCAAAAGCACACGATGCTAAAATCGTGAGTTTATGTGCAGCATCAATGCCTTCGACATCGAAAGTAGGATCAGCTTCGGCATAACCCAGTTCTTGTGCTTCTTTGAGCACATCGGCAAAGGCACGACCTTTTTCACGCATTTCAGTCAGAATAAAGTTGCCTGTACCATTGATGATACCCGCTAACCAATTAATCTTGTTTGCAGCTAGACCTTCGCGCATCACTTTAATGATGGGAATGCCCCCTGCAACCGCAGCTTCATAGGCGATTTGCACGGCATTGTCATCCGCCAGCTTGAACAGCTCATTACCATGTTCAGCAAGTAAAGCTTTGTTCGCGGTGACAACTTGTTTGCCATGCAAAATGGCTTCTTTAATCACTTCATATGCAGGATGGATGCCACCCATTACTTCAACCACAACATCGACATCAGGCTGACGCACAATGTCGAGTAAGTCAGCACTTTGCTTGACCTCATCGCCTAAATCTAAGTCTGGACGAGGGCGGCGTGTGCCGACATAGGTAATTTGAATTTCACGACCGGTGCGACGTTTAATCTCAGCAGCATTTTCTTTTAGTAGTTTAAGGGCACCACCACCCACAGTACCAAGACCGAGGATTGCCAGACGAACTGGTTTCACGTCACACTCCAATTTACTTATATATTGAACCAAGCCTAGATCATAGCTAAAAAAACTGTGAGACTCTAGGAAAGAAATCATTTTATGTTCAACTATAAATATTAGTTAAATAACAAATAAAAATTAGTTATTTAAGGCGATTTAATAATTCACTTGGGGCTAAATAGCCACCGAGATATTCACCATCTTCATTGTAGATCGCAGGTGTCCCATTTACGCCCATGTTCAGACCCAACTGGTATTGATCTCGCACTGGATTTTTACAGGTCGCTGGTGGAAGTTGAGCACCTGAAATCGCTTGATCAAAGGCAGCTTGACGGTCTGCGCTACACCACACACTTTCCATAGCTGGCATGAACTGTTCGCCACGCGGCCATGCAATGTAACGTACTTCAATGCCTTGAGCTGTGATTTCAGGGATGTGTTCGTGCAGTTTATGGCAGTAAGGGCAGCTGGCATCGGTAAAGACATAAACCACATGCTTGGTCTTGCCTTTGGCTTTATAAACCAGTAGGTCTTCAGTTTTGAGCCCTGCTAGAAGCTTTTTGTTGGCTTCAGCTTGCAGGTTATCGCTGACGTTGTGGAGTGTTTTATCGCCCAAGCGAATCACATCACCTTGGATAATATATTTACCATCTGCCGTGGTATAAACCGAGCTCATCCCTTCAAGATTGACCCAAAATAAATTTGGCACTTCAGTGGTTTTGATATCGATGATTTTGGCATTGATATTGGCTGTTTTGAAATGCTTTTGAAGGGTATCAATTAAACGTTGTTTTGCATTACGTTCCGTCAAGGTCGACGCTTCACCTGTGGCTGGTGCGCTTGCTGTTAAAGAGTCTTGTTTTTTTTCTTCAGTGTTATTTGAACATGCTGTAAATAGAACACTTGAAGCAATGGCACAGGCAATGAACAATGGTTTACGGGTAAATAACATAGATAACCCTTTTTCTTTTGACTTTATAAAAACAGAGCGCCAAGCATAGCAAAAAAAGTACAGGACTCGGTAATACTTCGTAGTCTTCGTGCTAAAAACAGCCTTAAGTTATGGATGATCAAGACCTTAAGCTCTTGGGTGATGGCTGGCATGCAGTTGTTGCATACGCACTTGTGCGACATGGGTATAAATTTGTGTCGTGGACAGATCACTATGTCCCAATAACATTTGTACCACACGCAAGTCGGCGCCGTGATTGAGTAAATGCGTTGCAAAAGCATGTCGTAAGGTATGTGGAGAAAGTTCTGCTTGAATTCCTGCTTGTAAGGCATAACGCTTAATGGCATACCAAAAGTTTTGTCGACTCATGATGCCACCATGTTGGGTGAGAAACAGATAGTCAGTTGCAGATTTATATAATTGCGGACGTGATTCAATTAAGTATTTTTCGACCCACTCCACTGCGATTTGCCCCAAAGGTACCAAGCGTTCTTTATTGCCCTTACCTGTAATTCTTAAATAGCCTTGTTTTAAATTGATTAAGTCTAGGCGTAAGTTCAGTAGCTCAGATACACGCAATCCACAGGCATACAACACTTCAAACATGGCACGATCACGGAGCCCGAGAGCGGTTTCAATATCTGGAGCTTGAATTAAGGCATCCACGTCTTGCTCAGACAAATCTTTAGGCAGTGCGCGGCCAATTTTGGGTGTTTTATGTAGCACGACAGGGTTGTCTGAACGCAGTTTTTGTTCCCGTAGAAATTTAAAAAAAGAACGCAGAGCAGACAGACAGCGCGCAATGGAGCGCGGGCTTTTGCCTTGCTTGGTGAGGGTCAGTAGAACATCGGCGACATCATCACTGCTCCATTCAGGCATGCTCACCCGACTACACTCGCTGCACTGCAATAAGTCAGAGAGATAAGCATTTCGGGTGTGTGGGCTGACGGTTTGTGCAATGAGATAATCTTTAAAGCCGTGTAAAAAACTGAGCTGAGTTGGGATTTGAACAGGCGCAGGCACACGCGGTTTTTTATTTAACATAAAGCTCTCAAGCGCATCATCACAGAAAGACAAAAACAAGGAATAGGGGTTTTATTCAATGTAGTGTAATCATTCTCGCTTGTCGATGTGTTATAACAGATGCGAATCATTATCGAATCTGATTTGGTAATTATTCTCATTTGTTTGTATACTGTTCAAAATATTAAAGGGTTGGATGCGGTGCGTTTATCTGATTTAAAAGTCAAACAAACTGCCATCATTAACAAAGTGAATCATACTTTGGATGGCGAAGCTCAGACTGATTTGGTGGCTAGTCGTCTTGAAACATTAGGCTTTGTCGCAGGTACAAAAGTACAGGTGATTACCAAAGGTATTTTTGGTGGCGATCCAATTTTAATCCAAGTGGGTTTTACACGTTTCGCCTTAAGAAAAGTTGAAGCTGAAAAAATTGAAATTCAAGTCGAAGGAGCACCTAGATGAGTGATGCCTTGCGTGTTGCCCTTGTAGGTAATCCAAACTGCGGTAAAACTTCGTTATTTAACCATCTCACTGGAACACGCCAAAAAGTAGGTAACTATGCGGGTGTAACGGTTGAGCGTAAAGTTGGTCAATTTAGTCTTCCTTCTGGTCAAGCGGTTCGCGTTCTGGATTTGCCAGGGACGTATAGCTTAGATGCGACCAGCCCTGATGAAATGATTACCCGCGACGTGGTGATGGGGAAAATTGCAGACGAAGGTCAGCAAGATGCTTTCTTATGTGTCGTTGATGCAACCAACCTCAAACTTCACCTTGGTTTAGTGATTGAACTGATTGCATTGGGCCGTCCAATGTTAATCGTTTTAAATATGATGGATGAAGCACGTCGCCGTGGCATGCAAATCAATACCCAAAAGCTTTCTGAGCGCTTGGGTGTGCCGATCGTTGAAACCGTTGCGGTGCGTAACTCGGGTATTGAAAGCCTGCTTAGCGCTTTAGAGCAGGGCAAATATGCCGTGCCTTATACCGAGCTGACGGGTTTAAAAGGCGACACTGCACATGAGAAAGTAGAAAATTTATTACATGACGCTGTGCAGTACGTCGATGAAGAAGACAAGCGAACTGATTTTCTAGATAAGATTTTCCTACATCCAGTTTTGGGTTTAGTTAGCCTTGCAGTGATGATGTTTATTGTCTTCCAAGCCGTTTTTGCTTGGGCAGCGCCGTTTATGGATGGGATTGAAACCTTCTTTGGTTGGCTAGGTGAAACCATTGGTGCATCCATTAGCCACCCTTTACTTAACAGTTTGGTGGTGGACGGGATTATTGCGGGTGCGGGTGGTGTCGTGGTGTTCTTACCGCAGATTTTAATTTTGTTCTTCTTTATCTTGGTGTTGGAAGAGTCGGGTTATTTACCGCGTGCCGCATTTTTGCTGGATAAGCTGATGTTTAAAGCAGGTCTTTCTGGGCGTGCCTTTATTCCATTGTTGTCTAGCTTTGCCTGCGCAATTCCGGGCATCATGGCATCGCGTACTATTAGTGATCCACGTGACCGTTTGACTACGATTTTTGTGGCACCGTTAATGACGTGTTCTGCACGTTTACCTGTATATGCCTTGTTAATTGCTGCTTTTATTCCTGAACAAACTGTTTGGGGGATCTTCAATCTGCAAGGTTTGGTGTTGTTTGCTTTATATATGGCTGGGATTGTGAGCGCACTGTGTGTATCTTTCGTTCTGAAATTCTTCCATAAAGACAAGTCACAACATATGTTGATGATGGAGTTGCCAAGCTATCGTTTCCCTGACTTAAAGAATATTTGGATTGGTTTACTTGACCGTGCCAAGATCTTCTTGCGTCGTGTCGGCGGCATCATTTTCGCATTGTCTATTTTGTTGTGGTTCTTGTGTACTTTCCCGCAAGCCCCAGACGGTGCGACTTTACCTGAAATTGATTATTCATTTGCCGGTATGCTCGGTCATTTACTGCAACCAATTTTTACACCGCTGGGTTTCAACTGGCAGATTTGTATTGCCTTGATTCCAGCCATGGCTGCTCGTGAAGTCGTGGTGGCAGCTTTAGGTACGGTATATGCCTTATCCGCTGTTGATGAAGATGCCATGTCACAAGGTTTGGCTTCACTGATCAGTAGTGGCGGTGAGCTCGGCTGGTCGGTGGCGACTGGTCTGTCTTTATTGGTGTGGTTTATTTATGCGCCGCACTGTTTGGCGACTTTGGCGACGGTCAAACGTGAAACAGGTTCATGGAAAACCGTGAGTTTTATGACCATTTACTTGTTTGGTTTGGCTTATTTAATGTCATTCCTGACCTATCAAATTGCAACGCACTATTTGGGCTAATCGGCGTAAATAGGCGAGGAGATTGAGATGATTGAAATTCTAATTGTTGCTGGTCTAGTGATCTGGAGTGCAGTGGTGGTATTTAAGAAAGTATTTCCTAAGACATCGGGTTCAGTTTTCATGTCCTTGTCCATGCTGTGTGAGGCTCGCGGTTGGACCCGTTTAGCGACGTGGTTAAAGCCGTCAATGGCTGGCGGGTGTGGCGGAAACTGTGCTTGTCCAGCAACAGAAGACAGTAATGCGAAAAAGCCTGAAGTCCAAGCGGTGAAGTGGAAATAAAACGATTTTTGCTCACAAATAAAAAAGGCGTCCGACAGGGGCGGCTTTTTTACGCACTGACACAAAAAAAGTGCAGGAAAGTCAAAACAGAAAAAGCATTCAAAACAGCAAAGTGCTAACATTTCCGCAGATAAATCTCAGACCAAGCATGGGGCGAAAATGTTAATACAACGTGGTGGACTTAAGGTCGTTGCAGGGCTCGGCATTTCTGGTGTTGCAGCGGTCAATTTTTTACATAACCAAGGCTACCGCGTTGCAGTAACGGACTCTCGATCAACCCCGCCCGGTCATGACCAAATTCCAGCAGAGGTACAAACCAGTTTTGGTCAGTTTGACGCAGAACTGTTGTTGTCTGCTGAAGAAATCGTTATTAGCCCTGGGCTCGATCCGAAACTACCTGAAATTCAAGCTGCGATTGCCAAAGGCATCCCCGTGGTGAGTGAAATTCAAATCCTACGCCGTGCAACCGACAAGCCGATCATGGCCATTACAGGGTCGAATGCAAAAAGTACCGTGACGACCTTAATTGGTCTGATGGCTGAACATGCAGGCGTGAAAGTTGCGGTAGGCGGTAACCTTGGTCGCCCAGCGTTGGATTTAACCAAAGATCAGCCAGATTTATACATTTTAGAACTATCCAGCTTTCAGTTAGAAACCACTTCAAATTTACAAGCTGAAGTTGCGGTAGTGCTGAATATGAGTGAAGACCATCTTGACCGTCATGGCGATATGATGGGCTATCACACCGCGAAGCATCGCATTTTCCAAGGCGTGAAAAAAGTCGTTCATAACCGTGATGACTCACTTACTCGTCCTTTGGTCCCTGACGCTACGCCAATGCAAAGCTTTGGTTTAAATGCGCCTGATATGAATCAGTACGGTGTATTAAGAGATGACGACGGTACGATCTGGTTGGCTCGTGGCCGCACACGTTTATTGAACAGTGCAGAGATGTATATTCAAGGTACACACAATGTGGCCAATGCTTTAGCCTGTTTGGCTTTAGGTGAGGCAATCAATCTTCCGCTTGAGTCGATGTTGGAAACACTGAAAAGCTTTAAAGGCTTAGAGCATCGCTGTGAGTTTGTGAAAGAAGTTGAGGGTGTTCGTTACTATAATGACTCTAAGGGCACCAATGTAGGCGCAACACTGGCTGCGATTGATGGCCTAGGTGCTGCGATTGAAGCCAAAGGCGGTAAAGTCGCGATCATTTTAGGTGGTCAAGGCAAAGGACAAGATTTTAGCGCTTTACGTGAGGCTTTGAGCAAATACGTGAAAGTGGCTGTGTTGATTGGTGAAGATGCGGCGTTGATTGAACAAGCTGTGGCAGGAACAACCACCTTACTGCATGCTGAGACTTTAGAGCAGGCGGTTGCACTTTGCCAAGCCCATACCCAAGCCCATGATGTCGTGTTATTGTCACCTGCATGTGCAAGTTTTGATATGTTCAGTGGTTACCCACAGCGCGGACATCAGTTTGTCGCTTGTGTGCAAGAACTCCACTAAAAATAATAAGGAAATTGAGATGGCTGAGTTTGCTCAGACAACGATCAATAAAATTAACCAGTTTTATAGCCGTTGGGCGCCGTGTGTACCCAGCGAAGTGACACCACGTAATGTGTTGATCTTCTGCGTCGTTGCGTTGTTGTGTTTAGGTTCGATCATGGTCGCATCTGCGTCGATGCCTTATGCTGAACGCCTTCATGAGAATTCATTTCACTATGTCCTTCGTCACGGGATTTCAATCGCGGTGGCTGGCGTTTTGGCCTATGCGGTATACCGAGTTCCGCTCAATGTTTGGTTCAATAACACCTTCCCACTGTGGATTTTGACTATCTTACTGCTGGCCGCCGTATTGGTTGTCGGTACCGAGGTCAATGGTTCGACCCGCTGGATTCGTGTTGCAGGCTTTACGTTACAGGCTTCTGAGGTCGCCAAAGTGATGATGGCGATTTTCACCGCGGACTATGTGGTACGCCGTGCTGAAGAAGTACGAAACAATATCAAAGGTTTGATCCGTCTCGGTATTATTATGCTGTTGACGGTGGGTTTGATTATCGCGGAGCCCGACTTGGGTGCAACCGTGGTGATTAGTTTGATGATGCTCGGTATCTTCTTCCTTGCTGGCGCGCCGTTGATTCAGTTTGGCATGGCTTTTGGTGCGATTTTTGCGGCCTTTGTCTTTCTGATTGTATTTGAGCCTTACCGTTTTGAACGTCTAATGTCTTTCTCAAACCCTTGGGAAGATCCGCTAGGCACTGGTTACCAGCTTTCCAATGCCTTGATGGCCTTTGGGCGTGGTGAATGGTTTGGTGTAGGACTTGGCCACAGTGTACAGAAAATGGCTTACTTGCCTGAAGCGCATACCGACTTCATGTTGGCCATTTTAGGCGAAGAGTTTGGCTTTTTCGGGATCACTACGGTCTTAATTCTGTCCTTTACCATGTTGCTGTGCTGTATCAAAGTGGGTCATCGTGCCCTGAAAAATCAGTACTTGCGTGCGGGTTATTTGGCTTATGGGGTGTCGATTATTTTCTTACTGCAAATTTTGGTAAACGCAGGTATGAATATGGGGATGCTGCCAACCAAAGGTTTGACACTACCTTTCATTAGTTATGGCGGTTCATCACTGATTATGTGCGCAGTGATGATCAGTTTGATTTTGAAAATTGATGCAACCACACAAAGTGCCAATCCAACCAAAGAAGAATCCAGCTTCTAAGCGGGCTGCTCTTTCATCGTACTATTCGCATAACTAAACTCACTTTTCGTTATGCGGATAGCGTTTGAGCCCTTCCTAAATTGTGTTTCTCATCAGCACATCTATCCATCTTCTTTCATGATGAATGTGACTGTAATGGTCTAAATTTTTTGAATTTGCTTCAATTGAAACGTTGAGCGCTATGCGTAGTATTGAGTTTCTGCCGCAATTGTTTTGCTATAAATAGGTACCGTGCAGGGTAGTACCGTGTGGAATCAGCGAAACATCCCATTGTGCGATGGCTTGTTGCAACATTCGTTCAGGGGTGTCTAGTTCGACAGATGGCTGATTTAGAGCATGTATCGCTTGAGCGAGTAGAGCTGGTGCTTGGTTAAGATCCAGCGCCTGTGCCATATTTTGTTTAGATAGCTTTTGCCCTTGATCATTCATGGCCAAAGGCAGATGCATATAGCTCAGGCGTGGGTAATTTACGAGCTGACCTAAATAAATTTGACGCTCGGTATTATCTAAGAGATCTGCACCACGAACCACATGGGTGATGCCTTGTAGGTAGTCATCTACCACGACCGCTAATTGATAGTTGATAATGCCATCGCGGCGTTTCAGCACAAAGTCACCGAGCTCATGTGCCAGTTGTGAGCAGTGTTTGCCTTGCAGAGCATCATTAAAACAAATCTCGACATCTTCCACTTTGACGCGAATGGCTTGTTGCTCAAAAGGCAGAGCAAGGTCACGGCAGGTACCTGCATAAATATGGTTAGAACCAAGGATTTTGCGGGTGCACTGACAGGCATAGACCAGTTTGAGTTGATGCAGTTGTTGAATCACGTCTTCGTATATATCGAGACGATCTTTTTGGAAAATGATCTCTGCATCGGGCTGAAAGCCGAAAGCTTCGATACAACGCAAGATATGGCTTTCACTGCCAGGGTAAATACGCGGGATATCGGTATCTTCGATACGAACCAACCATGTGCCTTGATGTGCTTGTGCTTCGCAATAACTGGCAACGGCTGTGATGAGTGAACCAAAATGCAAAGGGCCGGTTGGCGATGGCGCAAACCGACCTGAGTAGCGAGTCAGCGAAACATCGTTTCGCCGCTGCGCAAGAGCCAAGCGATGCTTGGCTGGAGAGTTATCAACAGTCACAATTAACCGTTATTTTGCTTCTCTTTGATTTCTGCCAGTGTTTTGCAGTCAATACATAAAGTTGCAGTTGGACGAGCCTCTAAACGGCGCAGACCAATTTCGATACCACAGGTTTCACAGAAACCATAGTCATCGTTTTTAATCGCTTCAATTGATTGTTCGATTTTGCGGATGAGTTTACGTTCACGGTCACGTGTACGTAGTTCAATTGCAAACTCTTCTTCTTGTGTCGCGCGGTCATTCACATCAGGCAAAGCGGTGTTTTCGTCTTGCATGGTGTTGAGTGTGCGGTCAACTTCTGACATTAACTCTGCTTTCCATGCCAACAAAATTTGGCGGAAGTGCTCAAGCTGACCTTCAGACATGTATTCTTCATTTTTTTTCGGCTGATAAGGTTCAATACCAAATAAGCTTGCAGTAGAACCACCGTCAGTCGCTTTAGGCTTAGTTTTGCGCACACGTTTTGTAGATTTTTCATCTACAACATCAGTTTGTTCGTCTAAGACAGTATTTTGGTTGTCATTCGCCATTTAGGGCAATCCTCATCATATACGTATCTTTAATACGCAAAAAATATGGTGATATGCAAGTGTTTTTATCCACCCTCGAGGAGATTCACCCTCGGGGGTCGTCATCATATAGACTTTTTAAGTATTTTGATAGTCTTTGATGTTTGGATTAAATTGATCACTTTTTCGTAAGAGCAACTAAGGTAATTGAAAACGATAAAAATGAAAAGTTAATAACCTGAAATTTCAACATTTATTTTTTGCTGTGCGTGTAAGACACGTTCTACGTGGGTTTCATGGCTGCCGTCTGCGTTTAATTGTAAAATACGATAACCTGGTGCTTGCTCATCTAAGGCGAAATGATCACTTAAAGGCTTAAATTGGACACTAGTAGACGGCGTCGAGTAAAACTGAATACCATGCCACTCACGCCATGATTCTTGATGGACATGTCCCGACAGCACAATTTTGACATTGTGGTATTTGGCAAGAACCGCAGTGAGGTCTTGGGTGTTCTTGAGTTTATGTTGATCAATCCATTTTGACTGCATTTCAAAAGGATGATGATGACAGGCAATCACAATGTGTTGCTGGGCAAATTCTTGTAGGATTTGTTCCAGTTGGTTCAATTGTGCTTCATCGACCCAACCATCGATTTTACCTTTGACGGCACTATTGAGTAAAACCACACTCCAAGGGCCGAAGTGAATCACATGAACTTTGTTTTGTTGCTGATGAAAAGGGAAGTGCTCGGCATTGTCATGATTGCCCGGAACCTGATAAAACGGCGTCTTTAAACTCTGCATAAAGTCTAAATAGCGTTGATAGGTTCGAGGCACAGGTACTTGCGCCAAGTCACCCGTATGGACGATGGCATTCAGCTGTGGGTGACGCTCAACAATATGTTGCATCACATGATGAAAGCTTTGCTCTGGATTCATACGTACAAATTCCAGATGATCTTGATCCATCAAGTGCGTATCTGAAATTTGGATAATAGTCCAATTTTTTTCATTATTTAAAGTCATGCCTGACCCCTTAGACATTCCTTGTCGTTTTAATCTGTTGTTGTAGCCATTGCAAGGCCATTATGACAGGCGCATTTCTGAGCCGACCATTGGAAAGTAATGTCTCGATCTGCGCATAATCAATCAGGTGTAATAAAATATTTTCACCTTCATCGGGCATACCAAATACACCACCTTGTTCGGGTAAATCGGCCGCAGCACTATACAGATGAAACAGTTCCGCACAGGCACCTGCCGAAGGATAAAAGCTAAACAGATGTTGTAAGTGTTCAATCTGACAGCCTGATTCTTCTAATGCTTCACGGCGAATACAGCTTTCAGGTGATTCATCACCATCGAGTACTCCCGCAATAATCTCCAGCTGCCAAGCTGAATCTTGATCATCCATAGCACCAATACGAAATTGTTCAATCAAGGCAAATTTTTGTTGTGCATCATCATAAATCAAGACACCCGCAGCTTCAGGACGCTGAATGAGCTCACGTGAAATCACAGCGGTGTACTCAGTTTGATTAAACAGGCGATGACGTAAATTTACTTTTTCTACTTGAACAAAACCCTGAAAAACAAAGGCCCTGTCTACAATTTGGACATCTTCACTGTGATATGTAGCTTGCTTAATTATGTTCATAAAGCGCAATCAGGATGAAATTTATCATTTCATCCTAACTGAGAATCGTATGATTACAAAAGGTTTTTTATCAACTTACACTTTTTGGTACAAGTTTTGTCCGGTTGCATGGAATTGTTTTTTCATGCTATCGAGACCGTTTTCAACCTCTTCTTGCTGAATTTTATTCAGTGTAGCGTTTTGCTGATTTTGTGCATAATCACGCACGTTTTGGGTGATTTTCATCGAGCAAAACTTGGGACCACACATTGAACAGAAGTGCGCAGACTTGTGCGCTTCCTTCGGCATGGTTTCATCATGCATGCTACGCGCCGTGTCTGGATCAAGACTGAGATTAAACTGATCTTCCCAGCGGAATTCAAAACGTGCTTTAGATAGGGCATTATCACGGACTTGCGCACCCGGATGACCTTTGGCCAAATCTGCTGCATGTGCTGCAATTTTATAGGTGATGATGCCATCTTTGACGTCTTTCTTGTTCGGCAGGCCCAAGTGTTCTTTAGGGGTGACATAACAGAGCATAGCAGTTCCATACCAACCAATCATCGCTGCACCAATCGCAGAAGTAATATGGTCATAACCCGGTGCAATATCGGTGGTTAATGGCCCTAAAGTGTAGAAGGGTGCTTCTTGGCAGACTTCAAGTTGTAGATCCATATTTTCTTTAATCATGTGCATAGGCACATGCCCCGGACCTTCAATCATCACTTGCACATCATGTTTCCAAGCACGATGAGTCAACTCACCTAAAGTGCGTAATTCAGAGAACTGTGCTTCATCATTGGCATCTTGAATACAGCCCGGACGTAGACCATCACCGAGGCTGAATGACACATCATAAGCCTTCATGATTTCGCAAATTTCATCAAAGTGTGTATAGAGGAAGTTTTCTTGATGATGGGCCAAACACCACTGTGCCATGATCGAACCGCCACGAGACACGATACCGGTGAGACGATTCGCCGTCATCGGAACATAACGTAATAAGACACCCGCATGAATGGTGAAGTAATCTACGCCTTGCTCAGCTTGTTCGATCAGCGTGTCTTTGAAGATTTCCCACGTCAGGTCTTCCGCCACCCCATCAACTTTTTCTAAAGCTTGATAGATCGGTACAGTACCAATCGGAACAGGTGAGTTACGAATAATCCATTCACGGGTTTCATGGATATTCTTCCCAGTGGAGAGGTCCATAATGGTGTCTGCACCCCAACGGGTTGCCCACGTCATTTTTGCGACTTCTTCATCGATTGAAGAGCCGAGAGCCGAGTTACCAATATTGGCATTGATTTTTACCAAGAAGTTTCGGCCAATGATCATTGGTTCAATTTCAGGGTGGTTAATATTGGCAGGAATAATCGCACGCCCTTCAGCCACTTCTTTGCGCACAAATTCAGGCGTGATTTCCATCAAGTTATGCGCACCAAAGTTTTGCCCCGCGTGCTGACGTGCATCGACCCCTTCACGTTGACGCTGATTTTCACGAATAGCGATGTACTCCATTTCAGGAGTAATGATACCTTGTTTGGCATAATGCATCTGCGTGACATTGTGACCTGCTTTGGCGCGACGTGGTTTCTGGATGTGAGCAAAACGAATATCAGCGGTACGAATATCCCGTAAACGTTCTTGACCAAAGCTTGAGCTCAGGCTATCTAACATTTCGGTATCGTTGCGCTCCTCAATCCAGCTTTCACGGACATTCGGTAGACCTTTATTCAGATCAATACTGACATTGGTGTCTGTATACACGCCCGAGGTGTCATACACCATCACTGGTGGATTATACTCACCGCCTAAGCCTGTTGGGGTTTCGGTCAGTTCAATCTCACGCATGGGAACTTGAATGTCTGGGCGTGAACCTTGGATATAAACTTTTTTAGAGGCAGGTAAGATACGGGTCAGATCTTTGGCATCTTGTTCATGTTGTGCTGAAATTTCAGCGGAAAGATTCGTTAACTGGTTCATTGCAATGATCCTTATGAATGACATCAACGAATCAAGCACGACCAAAAACGATGGCAATTGAAGCTATTTCTGTGTGTTGTTGATTTGATGATACAAATGCAACGGATGTATTTCTACTGGAAATAATTCAATGAAAGGCGTTCAGTTTTTAGATGGCTTGATTCCTACGCAGGTCTTAACCTGATCAGGTTCAACGGTACTCAGCTTCAAAACTTTATTGAAAAGTCTTAGCTGATCTCAGCGAGCAATTACTCGCGCTCCGTCAAGCGATGCATCATCTTAACATGCACTGTTGTTAAAAACAGCGGCCTTTTTATTCAAAGTGTGAAAGGAGATTTGTTCAACGTTCTAAGCAAATGGCATCGCTTAAGCAGTCTTTGCCTTGATCGGGTTGGACCATACGCAGTTGAATAAAGTGTGCCAATTGTCTTTGTAATAGTTGATCTGTACCGAGACGCTGCACATGAGCGGAGGCAGGCAAGATGATTTGAGCCGCTCGTTGTTCTGGGCTGAGCGCCACAAACTTTAAAAATAAGCGGGCTTGATCCGTCACTATTGAATTTTTTAATGCGGCTAGGCGCTCAATTTCTTCCAAATAGTTGCTTTGCACGGTATAGCCGTCGTAAACGCGTTGAGTATCCAGTCCGATAAACAAGAGGGTGCTATATAGATTCAACAGATGACGTGCATCTTGGTGGTAGCTACTTTTCGGGTACTGTTGTAAATAGTTTTCCCAATACAGCGCACGATCCGCAATTTCTTTAGCGTCAATTTTGACCTGACTCCCAATCACGGCTGGGTATTGATTTTGTGTCGCCAGATGTTCAATAAACTCTTGCTCTGCGACAGGTAGGTAAGGCGCAAAAATTTTGGCTAAATATTCAGGGCTACGGCGGTAATGCACTTGTCCTTCGCCTGCATCAAACAGCTCGACATAAGACTGCCCTTGGTGTTTGATAAGGTATTGGTCACGAATGGTCAGTTGCTCAAAAAGACTTTGTTGAATGGTCGGATGTTGCGCCATTTCTAGAGCATAGCTTTCAAAAGCGCGCTGCTGTTGCGGCGTACGTTCGACCGATAAGAAATCATGGTACATTTTATTGGATAAACCCAATAAATGCTTTTGTTGTTGAAAGCCGAGTAAAGGCAAACACAGCTTAAGATCTTGATTGATTTGCTCTAAAGCAAAAGTCGTACGCTGCGCATCTATTTCTGACATGTTTTTGTCAATTTTTTGGCACAAGTCGGTTAAGTCTAAGGTTTGAGTTGAAGACGCTTCTATTTGCGCAGGCTCTTGAAAGCTAACAGGTTCAGGTTTCTGACAGGCAGCCAACAGCACACACATGAAAATCAGTGCGTAAGGTTTAAGCGAAAATAAAGAAGAATGATTCACAGCAACTCGATCAAAAAACTCAGTTCAGCGACAACACAGTAGAGAAACTCCTTTTCTCCGTGCCTCATTTTATAGGGGGAATGGAATTTTTAATGTGTAGTATTGTGAATGAGTTTGTTGAACGGGCTGTGACACTGTTTAATATTTACTTCATAATGAACAAATTAGTGGGCGCTATTGTAACCAGTGCAATAAAAAATATACGAAAAAAATGACAACCCGTTTTAGTATAGCGTTGCTCAGAACGAGGCCAGTGAGGCGGAAAGGTTAACTGAAAACAATGAAGATTAAATGTATCCTAGCCAGCTGTGTGTTGTTTTTCGCGCCGTGGAGTCATGCCTTGGATTTGGTCGACGCTTTACAACGCGCCAAAGTCAATGATCCCAACTGGCAAGCCAATTTACTCCAATATGAAGCAGATCAACTCAATTTAGGCATTGCACAAGGCAATTTACTACCTACCATTGGTCTGTCTGGGAATGTGACTCGAAAAAATCAACCCATTGGGCAGGTGAGTTCGGTTCTTTCCATGCCCGATACGACCACCACCAAACAAGTGGCGATTACGGCGCGCCAACCCCTTTTTCGTTGGGATGCGTGGGAAGGGTTGAAACAAGTCAAGACCTCCCTCAGTTTAAGTGAAGTCAATTTACAGCTACAGCGACAGCAACACATTTTAGCGGTGACGGAAGCCTATTTTAATGTACTGCGCCAACAAAGTTTAACCGCAGCCAATTTACAAGAAGAACGGGCTCTACTTGAGCAACTGAATATGATGAATGCCAAACTCAGAGAGGGTTTGGTGGCAAAAAGTGATGTGAGTGAAGCCAATGCACAATTCCAAAGCGCACAGGCCAACCGCATTGCGACGCATGTACAACTGGTCTTGGCGCAGGAACAACTGGCGCAAATGATCGGGCCTTATCAAGAAAACTTGGCAGTGCTGCGTGAAGACTTTCAGTTTCAAAAGCCTTATCCTGCAGAACTTTCAGCATGGACTAATTTAGCTCTCGCACAGAACCTAGGCATTCAGCAGGCACGCTTACAACAGCGCTATGCTGAAGATCAAAAACGGGTTGAACAAGCTGCGTTGTATCCGCAAATTGAAGCTGTGGGAAGCTATGGTTATAGTGAGCAGACTCCTGAGAATATTATGTCGGCCAAAGGCAACTTTGATCAGATTGGTATTGAGATGAATTGGAATGTTTATACCGGTGGGCGAACCAAGAAGTCGATTCAAAAAGCCGCTGTTAACGTCAAAAAATCTGAAGCCGAATTGGATGCCGCCATCCGTAAAGCCAACACCGAGGTGAAAAAGTCTTATTTGCAAGTGGAAACAGACCAAGCCAAGTTGCAAGCACGTAAAGCTGCTATGGAATCATCCAGCCTCGTCTCTCGTGCCTCACAAGCGCAGTATCAAGAAGGCTTAAAAACCATGGTCGATGTTTTACTGGCACAGCGCAATGCCTTTTCGGCCAAGCAAGATTATGTCAATGCTAAGTATGACTATCTGATCAATGTCTTGCATTTAAAGGCATCTGTGGGTAAGTTGACTGAACAAGATATTCAAGAAATGAATGCATGGTTGGTGGACAAAGCACGCTTATAAAAGGGTCTTGTCATCAAATCTTCACAATTGCTATGCTTTAATATCGCTCAATCTTTAGTCCCTCATGATGTTGCTGTGGAGTACGTCCTTTGCCAAATAGTCCTGTTTTAAACCATCACATTTCTTCGCAGTTCAATGAGGATTTGCAGGATGTGAACACCAAATTTATGACCATGGGTGGTTTGGTAGAGCAACAAGTGGCGAATGCAATTCATGCACTACTCGACACCGATGCCAACTTAGCGGTCGATGTTCAGTTTAAAGACAATGCGGTGAATCAGCTCGAACGTGAAATTGATGAAGCCTTGACCTTGATTTTGGCGCGTCGTCATCCTGCTGCGATTGATTTGCGTATGGTGATTGCGATGTCGAAAGCCAATACCGACCTAGAGCGTATTGGTGATGAAGCGGCGAAAATTGCTCGTATTGCGCAAAGCTTATGTGAAGATGGCGAATCCCCGCGCGGTTATATGGAAACGCGTCATATTGGTAACCAAGTCCGTGTCATGATTCATGATGCCCTAGACGCTTTTGCACGTTTAGATGCAGAACAAGCGCTACGTGTGATGATGGCCGATGCTGATATTGATCGTGAATATCAATCTGCAACGCGTACTTTGATGACTTATATGATTGAAGACCCGCGTCATATTGCGCGTGTGATTAATGTGATGTGGGTATTACGTTCATTAGAGCGTATTGGCGATCATGCGCGTAACATTTCTGAGCAAGTGATTTACATGGTGAAAGGTTTGGATGTGCGTCATACCAGTTTTGAAGAAGTTGAAAAACATATCCAAAAATAAAAAAGCGTATCTTATTTTTCGAGCACAACTTCGGTTGTGCTTTTTAATGGTTGCTTAATTTTTAGATAAAAAAAATCTCAGACTTTGGGGGAAATCTGAGACTAAAATCGGGGATATTTATCGTTATCGATAAGAGGTTTCCCTCTATCCTTGAATGCCATTATAGGAAAGATGTTTTTCTGCGTCATGTAGGTTCTTGTAGTGTAATGTTGAGTTTTGCAATGGTTGTGTAGCGCTATGTTTACACTTAATTATTTAGATACAAATAACGGCTTTATAGCGTAATTGGGTCATCAATATGTCATCTATTTGGGGGTTGGTCATCCCTGTGCTTAGATAGAACATTGTATGAATAAAAAGAAAAGCCCCGATGTTGGGGCTTTTCAAATGTGCAACGCTTTATCACGCCTCAGGCTTTAAGCCTTCTGCTTTTTCTAAGCTTTCATCATTGTTAAAGAACTTCTCACGTTGTTCTTCAAGAAACTTTTTCGCATCAGGTTCAAACACATTTAGGCGTTTTTCATTGATTAAAGTGGTTTGGTGCTTTAACCATTCTCCCCAAGCTTGCTTGGAGATGCTTTCAAAAAGTTCTTGGCCTTTTGCGCCAGGGAAAGGTGCAAAGTCTAAACCTTCCATTTCTGTTTGATATTTACGGCAAAAAACTTGTCGAGTCATATCTAGACGTCCTTATTGAGCATAAAGTTTTTCTAAACGCGCATGGGCACGTTCAATTGCAGCTTCGACTTGCGCAGGTGCAGTTCCACCAATATGGTTACGTGCATTGACTGACGCTTCAAGGGTCAGTGCCTTTTCAAATACATCCGCTTGAATTAAGTCAGAGAACTGTTGAAGTTGTTCTAAAGTTAATTCAGAAAGATCTTTTGACTCTTGAACACCTAAAGCAACAGCTTTACCCACAATTTCATGTGCATCACGGAAAGCCACGCCATTTTTCACAAGGTAATCAGCCAAGTCAGTTGCGGTTGAGAAACCACGCAGCGCTGCTTCACGCATGATGTCGATGTTTGGCACCAAAGCAGGAATCATGTCTGCAAAAGCCATGAGCGAGCCACGCACGGTATCAATCGCATCAAACAACGGTTCTTTGTCTTCTTGGTTGTCTTTGTTATACGCCAACGGTTGACCTTTCATCAGTGTTAACAAACTCATCAAGTCGCCATAGACACGGCCTGTTTTACCACGCACTAACTCAGGCACATCTGGATTTTTCTTTTGTGGCATGATTGAAGAGCCAGTACAGAAACGGTCTGGAATGTTTACAAACTTAAACTGTGCAGACGTCCAAAGAATCAGTTCTTCTGACATACGTGATAAGTGCATCATGATCAGAGAAGCCGCGGCATTGAACTCAATACCAAAGTCGCGGTCAGATACTGCATCGAGTGAGTTTTCAGAAACAGCTTCAAAACCCAGTAACTCTGCTGTAAATGCGCGGTCGATTGGGTAAGTAGTACCCGCAAGTGCTGCTGAACCCAAAGGCATGCGGTTAGTACGTTTACGACAGTCAATGAGACGCTCAGAGTCACGGACTAACATTTCAAACCATGCTAGTAGGTGGTGACCAAAAGTCACAGGCTGTGCCGTTTGTAAGTGAGTGAAGCCCGGCATAATGGTGTGCGTGTTTTGAGCAGCAATACTCAAAATACCTTTTTGCAATTTTTTCAGTAATTCTAAAATGGCATCGATTTCATCGCGGACATAGAGGCGAATGTCGGTTGCCACTTGGTCATTACGGCTACGACCGGTGTGGAGCTTTTTACCTGTAATGCCAATCCGTTGAGTCAAACGCGACTCAATGTTCATGTGCACATCTTCTAGGTCAATACGCCATTCGAATTGACCCGCTTCGATTTCAGCTTGAATGGTGTTTAAGCCATTGATGATGTCATCGCGTTCTTGTTCTGTTAGAACGCCAACTTTAGCAAGCATGGTCGCGTGAGCAATAGAACCTGCAATATCTTGTTTATAAAAGCGTTGGTCAAATTGTACAGATGCTGTAAATTCAGCAACAAAGGCATCAGTAGCTTCAGAGAAACGACCGCCCCACATACCCGAAGTTTGGGCTTGTGACGGATTTGAGGAATTAGAAGATGTGGTCATGTCGGCTCAATAAGATAAAAAGCGGTAGAACTCGCATGAGTATAACAAATTCAAGACAACTTGCCGAAGTTCAAGATGCGCAAAGTTTAACTTCCAGCATGGCTAAGCCAAATATCTCTTATTTATTTAGTAAAATCGTGCAATGGCCGCATTTGTTGGAATTATTTGTTGGTGGAAATTTGTTGGCCATGCTGTTGGCTTTGGCCGAGGCGCAGTCTTGGTCAAACTTGGTGTTTGAGCATGTACTCGGTTATATGCTTTACATCAATTGGGTTTTACTGTCTTTTGCTGCGCTAATGCAATATGGGCAAAAAAAGTTGCAGAATTTGGGTCTGGGTATGACTTTATTGTCAGGCTTTTTTCTATTACAGATCATTGTGTTGGTGACCACGCTGAGCCTTAATATACTGATCTTCTTTGGAGCTAATTTTAGTTTCAATGGTTTGACTTCAGCCATCTTATGGAATGATGTGGCTTTGCATTTGGGTTATGGTTTGCTGTTGGGAAGTTTTAGCTTTCGTTATTTGTACCTAAGAGAGCAATGGTTTAGGCAGCAAAACAGTGAGCTGAATGCACGGGTGCAGGCGATGCAAGCCCGTATCCACCCGCATTTTTTGTTTAATAGTTTAAACAATGTGATTTGCCTAATTGCGATTGACCCAGATAAAGCCGAACAGATGTTGCTCAATCTATCGCGTCTGTTTAGAGCCAGTTTCCAAGAGTTAAAACTGGTCAAGCTCAGTGATGAAATTGAGTTGTGTCAGCGTTATTTGGCGATTGAGCAAATTCGTTTGGGGGATCGTTTACAGGTTGAATGGAAAATCGAGCATGCCGAATTGTGTAAGCAGGTACAAATTCCACTCTTAACTTTACAACCTTTACTTGAAAATAGTATTTTTCATGGTGTTGAAAAATTTTTAACTAAGAGTACGATAAGTGTACTGATTGAAATATTGCAAAATCAAGTTAATATCGTCATAACTAACCCATTTACAAAGGAAACAATTCATAAACGACAAGGACATGGTATTGCCATTGAAAATGTGAAGCAGCGCCTAGAGGCATATTTTGGGCGAACTGTGAGCTTTCAAACCTATGCAGGGGAGGGAATGTATACCACTGTTGTGCAGTATCGATATAAATAAGCCGCAGTGAACCTATAAAAATAAACAAGGTGACTGTTGGGGAGGAGATAAATGGACATCCTAATTTGTGATGATGAGCCTTTAGCAATCGAACGTTTGTCTAGATTGGTGAGTCAGCTCGGACATCAAGTGGTGGCAACAGCCTCACATGGTCAACAAGCAATTGAATTAACTCAACAATATGAACCAGATGTGGTACTTTTAGATATTCAAATGCCAGAAATGGATGGTTTGACCTGTGCGCATTATTTGCGCCAACTTGAACCGATGCCTGCTTTGGTGTTTTGTACAGCTTATGATGAACATGCGCTCGATGCATTTAAGTCACATGCTGAAGGTTATTTATTAAAACCAGTGATGCAACAGGAATTGCAACAGGTGCTTGGTCACCTCACTAAATTAACCCAAGCTCAAATGAGCGAGATAAAACAAAAAGAAAATATGGATGAATTTAACATAAAGCGACATCAAATCGCAGCGAAAACCTATCGTGGTGTGGAATTGGTTCCCATTGAAAATATTTACTATTTTTTGGCGGATCAAAAATATGTCACGGTACGCCACAAAAACGGCAGTGTCTTAATTGATGAAACCTTAAAAGACTTAGAGTATGAGTTTGGGGATGCCTTTATTCGTATTCACCGTAATGCCTTGGTTTCAGTTCACTTTTTAGAAGGGCTTGAAGTGGTCAACTCTGGGCAGTATCAAGTGCGTTGCCGTGAGTTAGATGAGCGTCTAGCGGTGAGTCGACGGCATTTACCGGGCTTGCGCGAGCGCTTACATAAGCTTTAGCACGCCAATTTAATGACTCTGCTGCTGCTGAGGCGGGGCGCTTTGGGCTGAATACATTTCCAATGGGGGAAATTCAGTTTAAGATAGTTTCATTCTTATTGGCACATACTAAAATTTATGAAAACCCTAAAGATCGCTACTCGACAAAGCCCGCTTGCTCTTTGGCAAGCTGAACATATCCGTGCTCGTTTAGAAGCATTGCATGCGGGGCTCACAGTAGAGTTGGTGACTTTTGTTACCCAAGGGGACAAAATTTTAGATACACCATTGGCAAAAATTGGTGGCAAAGGTTTATTTGTCAAAGAGCTTGAAGCGGCTTTGTTGGATGGTCGTGCCGATTTGGCAGTGCATTCAATGAAAGATGTTCCGATGGCTCTGCCAGAGGGGTTATCACTGGCCGTGATTTGTGAGCGTGAAGATCCTTTAGATGCTTTTGTGTCGAATAGTTATGCGAATTTTGATGCATTGCCACAAGGGGCGAAGGTCGGCACTTCGAGTTTACGCCGTAAATGCCAAATTTTAAAACTACGACCTGACTTAGAGATTATTGATTTACGTGGGAATGTGGGAACGCGTTTATCTAAATTAGACGCAGGTCAGTACGATGCCATTATTTTGGCCAGTGCAGGATTAAAACGCTTGGGGTTGGCAGAACGTATCCGTCATACCATTCGCCCAGAGTTGAGTTTACCTGCCGTGGGCCAAGGTGCTTTAGGGTTAGAGTGCCGTGCAAATGATCAAGCGGTATTGGATTTGATTCATCCTTTATTACATATAGAAACCGATACCTGTGTACGGGCTGAACGTGCTTTCAATGCTTATCTTGAGGGGGGGTGTCAGGTGCCTATTGCGGGCTATGCCACTTTAGCAGACAACCGCATTCAGCTTGAAGGGCGTGTGGGGAGTGTCGATGGGCAAACGCTCCTCAAAGCACAAGTGGCGGGTGATGCGGCTGAAGCCGAACATTTGGGCGTTGTCCTTGCACAAGAGTTATTGGCTCAAGGTGCAGGTGACTTACTCAAAGCCTTTTATCACTAATATGTCTTAACGATGCTGTTTATTAATACGCGTCCTGTTGATCGTGCGGCAAGCCTCACTCAAGCGCTAGAGCAACAGGCTGTTGAAGTCTATTCATTGCCGTTACTGGAGTTGTTGCCTAGAGTATGGAGTCATGACCTAGAGCGCTTGTATCAGCAGCTAGTGTACACTCAAGTGATTGTAGTGGTTAGCCCCAGTGCTGTGCAGTTTGGTATGGTACATTTGCTGCAAAGCGGTTTAACGGTGTCCGATTTACGGCACATTCAATGGATTGCGGTTGGACAAAAAACAGCGCAGGCTTTGGCTGAATATGGTTTGGATAGTGTGGTGCCTGAGGTGGAAACCTCTGAAGGGATGTTACAACTGCCTGTTTTGCAGAACTTGGCCAGTGATGCGAGTATTGCATTTTGGCGGGGAGAGGGTGGGCGTCAGTTTATGATGGACACCTTAATGCAACACGGGCGTCTTATACTGAACTTTATTTTGTATGAGCGTCGCTGTCCAAATGAAACGATGCAGCAACAGGCTGAACTAATTCAATGTTTATCAGAACATAATCACTATGTCACACTGATCAGTAGTGAGGCCAGTTGGTTGAATTGGTTAGCTCTACTGGACACAAATATTCAGCTCCTGCAAAAAGGACACTTTTTGGTGTTGGGTGAGCGTTTGGCACAGATATTGAAACAGTATCAAGAGCAAATGCATGTGTCGTTTAAAATGAGCGTACTGAAAGATTTAAAGACAGCCACGATTGTACAGTTGTTACAAAGTGAGCAAGGGAACGCATGAAGAAGATTCTTATCATTGTATTGATGGCTGCATTGGCGTGGATTGCGAAGCTAAGCTATGACGTGTGGGGGCTGAGTACACAGCAAGCCACTTTGCTCAATGAAATGCACCAAATCGAACAGCGCAGCGCCAATTTGAACGATCAAGTCGTGGCTATGCAGCGTCAAAAAGGAACTTTGAAACAAGACTCAACAGCAGCGAATGCGACGATTAGCGAACCTGCCGAATTGGTGGTTGAAGGCATTGATCCAATTTTGTTTATTAAGCAGCAGCTGGACTTGGTTGAGTTTGCCTTAAAGCAACAGCAGTATGTGGTGGCCACTGATAAGCTGGCCTTTTTAGATATGCAGCTGGAAAAATATAACTTGGCTGTGGCGTTGAAGCAAAGTTTGCATCAGGTCATAGCGCGAGATATGCAAACCATTCAGAAGTTTGTGGCTGAGCGCAATGAGCAGCAAGCGCTGATTAACCGCCAGTTGCAACAGATTGATCAGGTCTTAAGTCGAGAAATACAACAACCTCAGTTAAACACCACACGTGATCCGTCCGAATCCTTTTGGAAGCAATGGTTGAGGCTCGAACCTGCGCAAGCACCTGCAACAGCGTTAATGCAACGACAAATCGTGCTTAAAGAAGCCCAGTTACGCTTATTGTTAGCACGTCAAGCCTTAGCTGCAGGGCAATATACCGAATATCAAAAAGACTTAACCGAAGTAATGCTGTTGATCCAGCAACTTCCAGACCCTAAAGCCAAAGAGCTGCTGAAACAGCTGAATAAGCTGAAAACATTGGTGGTTGTCCCAACGCCTATTTTAAGTACGCGTGCGTTGTTGGGGTAATGGAATGAAACAAATACTGATTGCTTATGGTTTGGTGAGTTTAATTGCAATTGCTGTGTTGAGTGTCTTGAGTTATGGGCATGGTGCGGGTTATGTCTACGTGTTTTGGCATGACTGGCAGTTACAAACCAATCTCTGGATCGTATTTATTGCGCTAGCACTGCTTAGTTTTAGCTTGCATTTGGTTTGGTTGGGGCTAAAACGCTATCTCAGTCGAGAAAAACGCAAAGCGGAAACTGTTTTTGATTTTAAAAGTTTGCATCCTTATGAACAACTGGCTGTGATTTGGTTATTGGATGCAGGCCGAGATCAGCAAGCCTTTATTCAAAATGCTTTCGCGCAGTCGGGCTTGCTCAAAAGTATTATTGATGCGCGTTTATATTTGATGCAGGAGCAATTCCCTGAAGCTTTAAGCGCCTTGAGCCAAAGCAATGCCATGGCCTTTGAGTTGGCTGAACTACAACGTATTGAACTGTTTTTAGCACAAGAAAATGCAGAACAGTCTTTAACCCATCTTGAGTTTCTAAATCAACATGAACTGTCACCTTGGCTTAAAGATGTGCAAACCGCTTATGAAGCGTGTTTAAAAGAGCTATGGGGACGTTTTGCGATCCAGTTTCCATGGCTTTATTTACGCTCAACTCAATATGGTCATTTAGATCAAGATGTGAAAAAAGCATGGTTGAAGCGTTTGTTGATAAAATTTGATCAAGCTAATTATGAAAATTTAGAGGATTTAAGACAACGTTATTTGGATTTGTCTGATCAGATTTTCAGCCACAGTTATGATGTTCAACTGTTGTGGCTTAAGTTATTAGCACGTATGCCAGACATGAGTCAACAGCACGAACACTTGTCGATTTATTTACTCAATCAGCAGTTTAATTCGGAAGTATTTTATTTGTGGTTCCAGCAGCAACTTTTGAAACAGCAACCCGATTATGTGGACTTGCAGCAACATATTGAAGCATGGGAAGCGAAGTATACGAGTGTGCCGGTTTTGAGTTTTGCCAAGTGGCATATTTATACTGCTTTAGGCATGCAAGAGCAGGCAGATACGTTATTAATTTTATATCCAGATAATGTATTAATGAACTATTTAAGAATCAAATCGACTTTAAATGGTGATGAAGATTTAATTAAACAGTTAAATTTAATTTTTGAAAATAATGCAAATTTTGTAGAAATGAAAATATAGGTGCATAATGCAGAGCGTCTTAGATTACCCATTGGTTTATACTCAACCCGTGGCTTGGGGAGATATGGATGCCTTTGGTCATGTTAATAATGTCATGTATTATCGTTATGTTGAAAGTGCGCGTTTAGCTTATATTGAACATACGGGTATTTTATCTGCGGATGTACTGACTGTTGTTGCATCAAATCAGTGCAAATATTTAAAACCCGTATTTTATCCAGACCAATTAAAAATTAGTGCGCGTATTGAAGAACTCAGAAATAGTGCATTTCGTATGCACTATTTATTATGGAGTGAACAGCAACAGTCATTCGTTGCGGAAGCAGAAGCGGTCATTGTTTGTGTCGATAAAACCAATATGCAGAAAACATTAATTCCTGAACTGGTGCGTCAAAAACTCAAAGAATTTGAGTTAACCGTCGGTCACCAAATATAAATCTCTTTTTATTTATTTTAAAAGTCGCTAGACTATATAAATATTGTCTAAGTATTGTTGTTTAAGTCATGGATGAGTTGAGTCTTTGGTCTAATCAAAATATTATTAAATAGACTCAGTAAATAAAATGTTGGTTAATGGAGTTAATGTAATGCCAGATATTAGTAATTTGTCCGTAGAAGAGTTAAAGCGTCTACAAATCGAAGCGGAAGCTTTAATTGCATCTAAAAAAGATCAAGCAATTGAAGATGCTTATACCCAAATTAACGCGATTGCGGAAAATGTAGGCTTAAGCATTGAACAAATTTTAGAGTTTGGCGCGACTAAGCGTAAAAAAGGCACACGTAAGTCGGTTGAACCGCGTTACCGTAACAAAGGCAATGCTGCTGAGACATGGACTGGCCGTGGTAAGCAACCACGTTGGTTAGTGGCTCAGTTAGAAAAAGGTGCGAAGCTTGAAGATTTTCTAATCTAAGTCATCACCTTGTCACAGATGTGACCTAAGCTCAAAAAACCAAGCATCATGTGCTTGGTTTTTTTTATAGTTAAAGTTTGGTGTTGTTGTAAAATTATGCATAATGTCTATCAAAGAAAGACAAGAAATGAAGCAAGGAAGAATAATTGAAAGTTCGTGGTGGGAGAATCACAAAACCTAAATACATCACGTGGTGGATGTTTGCAGTCGTTGCCTTTTTAATTTTTGTTTTGCTGCAAATTCCTGCGGCATGGCTCATTGCAAAATTTTATAAAAACAACCAAGTTTTACATAACGTCAGCGGTAATATTTGGCATGGACAGGCCGATTGGCAAACTGGAAAATTGCGTGGAACTGTGCTTTGGACCACCCGACCTTTAGATTTACTGCTCCTTCGTGCAGGTGCGAATCTCGAAATTTATAGTGCCAATACCAAGCTTGAAGGCGTTTTGGCCTATGGGTTTGGGAAAAAAATAATGGTGCGTGATTTAAACGGACAAATTGCACCCGAAACGTTAAAGTCGTTGGCCAATTGGCAATGGCCGAGTAATGCGATTCAGTTACAAGAAATTGATTTTAACTATAAAAAAGAGCAGGGATTTGATCAAGTGGATGGGGGAATACAATGGGCAGGCGGCGAACTCATGTATATCTTTGCGCAGCGCCCACAACAAATGCAGATTCCATCGTTGGCGGGTCGTTTGTCGCAGGAGCAAAATAAGCTGATGGTCGATTTACGCGATCAACGACAACAAAAACTGATGAACCTGACCATCGACCCAAGTCTGATGTTGGATGTGCAATTAACCCAGCGTCTCATGTTGAATGTCCCGTCATATCAAGGCAAAGCAGGCCTAGATAGTTATGTGGTGAGTTCACGTCAGCCTTTACTTAGTGGGGGCTTTTAATGGGTTTTGATCTGCAAAAATTACCAGAGCTGAATCTCAAACAGTTTGAACGCGTAGCACCACTGTGCTTAATGCTTTTGATCTTGGCACTATGCTGGAAGTTGGCTGGCTTATTTTGGCTTTGGGTGGCGCCACCACAAGTCATGCAAATACCACGCGTTGAATTGGGTTCGCAGCAACCTCAAGTTCCGAATATTACCAATTTTGCGTTATTTGCAGAGCAAAGTAAGAATCCCGCAGATGATCAGCTCAATTTACAGCTACAAGGGGTGGTGGTTGGACAACCCAGTCAGTTCTCATCTGCTGTGATTAAGGCAAATAATGTAGCAGAGCGCTATCGGGTGGGGGAAAACATCGAAGGCAGCGCTTATTATTTGTCAGAGGTGTATTGGGATCGCGCGATTCTCAAAAATAACAGTGGGCAAACCCGAGAATTGTTTTTTCAAGGGATTGATAATTTAGATCAGCAAATTGTGCCCCCAGCAACAGCACCCGTTGTAGCGCCTGCTGTGAGTCAAGAGCAGCAAGCATTAGGCCAAGCAGTACAGAACTTACAACAAGATCGTGAGCAATATTTAAAAGATTTGGGTGTAAATACCAATAACACAGGGCAAGGTTATCAAGTCACGGAGCAAACACCAGCTGCACTGCGAAGTCGTTTAGGCTTGCAGGCTGGGGATCAGATTATGTCTTTAAATGGTCAAACGATCGGACAGGGGCAAAACGACGCGCAGTTGTTAGAACGTGCGCGCCGTGAAGGACAAGTAAAAATAGAAGTGAAACGTGGTGATCGTATCATTACGGTACAACAGAATTTTCAGTGATCGAACATCACCAATATTAGTTAGGAATGACTTGGATTTATGGCTTTATTGAATCACCGCCCTGTTTGGGCACTGACAATCGCAGCGCCTTTGCTTGCCATGGTGAGTACAGCCAACTATGCACAAACATGGAAAATTAATCTGCGCGATGCAGACTTAACTGCATTTATTAATGAAGTTGCAGATATTACGGGGAAAAACTTTGCAGTTGATCCACGGGTACGCGGCAATGTCACGGTGATTTCAAACAAAGCGTTGAATAAGCAGGAAGTCTACGACTTGTTCTTAGGGGTCTTGAATGTCAATGGTGTGGTTGCGATTCCTTCTGGACGGACCATTAAAATTGTGCCTGACAGTAATGTCAAAAGTTCAGGCATTCCCTATGATGTTCGTCACCGTGCCACAGGCGATCAGGTTGTGACGCGGGTGATTTGGCTGGAAAACACCAATGCCAATGACTTGATTCCTGCACTACGTCCATTGATGCCGCAGTTTGCGCATTTATCTGCGGTGAATGGCACCAATGCACTGATTGTATCTGATCGCGCCAGCAACATTTATCAGCTTGAGACGATTATTCGTAACTTGGATGGGACGGGACAAAATGACATCGAAGCGGTGTCGTTGCAATCGAGTCAGGCTGAAGAAATGATTGGATTACTAGAAAGTATGAGCGGAACAGGCTCGATCAAAGATTTAAAGGGTTCCAGAATACGAATCATTGCAGATAACCGGACCAATCGGATTATTCTAAAAGGAGATACCGCGACGCGTAAACGTATTCGCCAAATGATCGAGATGCTGGATGTGCCTGCTGCGGAGCGTTTGGGGGGCTTGAAAGTGTTCCGCTTAAAATATGCCAGCGCTAAAAGCTTATCCGAAATTTTACAAGGTTTGGTCTCAGGGCAGGCTGTTAATTCTAGCCAGTCTAACGACAGCAATAACAATAGCAATTCCAGCTATAACCAAAGTAATAGCGCGAGTGAAGGTTCATCTTCACAGATTTCCACCCCAAGTATTAACTTAAATAGCCAGTCCAATCGCAATCAGAACAACATCACCAGCTTTAACAGTAATGGGGTCAGTATTATTGCCGATAGTTCGCAAAATGCACTGGTGGTCAAAGCAGACCCTCAGTTGATGCGTGAAATCGAGTCGGCTATTCAGCAGTTGGATACCCGCCGTCAGCAAGTCCTGATTGAAGCGACTATTCTCGAGGTGGAAGGTAACGATGCCGACCAACTGGGCGTGCAATGGGCGATGGGTGATTTAAGTAGTGGTGTTGGGATTATTAATTTTGACAATATTGGTTCGAGTCTCAAAAGTATTGCTGCAAACTATTTAACGGGTGGCGGTGCGGGGGCTGCAAGTGCAATTGGCGCGGGTGGTTCGTTAATTCTTGGGGATTATAAAGAAGGCAGTGATGGCTCACGTCAGTTATATGGCGCGATGATCCAAGCGTTAAAAAGTAATACCAAGTCGAATTTGCTGTCTACACCATCGATTGTCACCATGGACAATGAAGAAGCCTATATTGTCGTGGGGGAAAATGTGCCCTTTGTAACAGGCTCAGTTTCTACCACTTCTTCAGGTACAGCTAACCCTTACACCACCATCGAGCGTAAAGATGTGGGGGTAACGCTTAAAGTGGTGCCGCATATTGGTGAAGGTGGAACCATCCGCTTAGAGATTGAACAAGAAGTCTCGGATGTCAAAGCCAATAAAGGTCAGGCGCAGGATTTGGTTACCAGTAAGCGTGCGATTAAAACCTCAGTCTTGGCTGAACATGGCAATACCATCGTTTTAGGCGGCTTGATTTCGGATAATACGTCTTATTCACGTCAATCGATTCCAGGTCTTGGTGCAATACCGGGATTGGGACGTTTGTTCCGCTCAGATGGTAAGTCAGATCAGAAACGCAATTTGCTGGTTTTCATTCATCCGACGATTGTGGGAGATGGGGAGTCTGCACGTCGTCTTTCTCAGCAGCGCTACAGTCAGCTTTATAGCTTGCAGTTGGCGATGGATAAAGATGGTAGCTTTGCCAAGTTGCCTGAAAATGTCGATGATGTCTTCCAACAGCGTTTGCCTGTGACACCAACCAAACCGACCTTGCCACAATCGTATCAACAGGTGCCAACCAGCCCAACCTCAACGCAGCCGATGGTTGAAACAACGCCTGTCGCCATTGAACCTGCGATTCGTAAACAGCCGATTGCTAGTGTTCCTAAAAATACCACCTCGCGTCAGCTATACCCAATGGTTCAGCCCCAGATTGGCTTGAACTTGATGATGCAAAATGTTCAAGGTGGTCGCGTGGTACACATGGCTCAGGCGGTATCGACAAGCTATTCCATCCCTGAACGATATACTGAGAATGTCTCGATAGGTTCAGCCTAGCTGTCCTGCTATTCATCTCTAAGGGAAGGTGAAATGGTAAAGAATATTCTCTGTGTTATCATAAATCAGCACATAGAGAGATAAGTCATGACTTGGAAAATACAAGCAATTACTGGCGAATTAACTGGTCAGGAAATTAGCATTGACCGTGATATGTTGGTCGGTCGTCATCAAACAGCGGATATTTTATTACAACAATCTGAAATTTCGCGTAAACATGCGGCCTTTTTACTGAAAGAACACGCTTTGTGGCTACAAGACTTGGGTTCTTCAAATGGCACATATGTGAATGATGTGCAAATTGCGGCAGAAACGTTGTTGAAGCAAGGCGATATCGTTCAGTTTGCAAGCTTAAAGTTTTCGGTCTTTGAGCCTGCTAAAGCGCTAGAAGACGTGGTGGAATCGGTAGAGGTTGCAACTTTAGGTGCAGCTGTGGTTGAAGCGCCGATTAGCCAGCCATCAGAAGCGGTAGCTACTTCAGAAACTGCCCAAGCGGAAGTCGGTGCTGATGCACCTGTTATTGAGCCAGAACAGCCAAAAACAGCGGCACAGCATATGAGCGATCAGGGTATGCCTGAGCTAAAAGAACGCGATGGTAATGTGAGTTTAACGCGTGACGGGATGCCGCAAAATGTCGGTATTCCGAAACCCGCTCCTATTCCAGCAGGGGTGGATTTGAATGCGCCTAGCGTGCCTCAGGTTGAGAATAATGAGGCTCCAAAAGTACAGGTTGAGCAAGAGGCAGAAACTCAGAAAAATGCCTCGCTGGGGCTAATCTCGATTATTGTCTTGATTATTTTAGCGATTATTGCTTGGCTGATGTTCAAATAAAACGCAGATCACACTACAATCAAGGCATGCACAAGCATGCCTTGATTTTTTTGGGCAGTACACGATAAAAATGGGTGAGGGTGAATGAATATTGCAAATTTGGCACAGCGAGAGGTTTTACTTTTCGATCTAGATGGAACCTTGGTGGATTCAGCAACAGATTTGCATCGTGCCATGAATATGAGCCTGAATGCTTTGCAGCTGCCTACTGTTACTGAGGCGCAGGTGCGGGTCTGGGTTGGGAAGGGAACAGCGCTGTTTTGTCAAAGTACCTTGCAACATTTAACAGGTAGAGTTGATCCTGCCCAGCGACAACAATTGTTGGAGACGTTTTTAAAAATTTATAATGTCGACCCATGTGTGGAAACTCAGCCTTTCGATGGCATTCTTGAGTTTTTAGAATGGGGCTTGGTACAAAAGAAAACCATGATTTGCGTGACCAATAAACCTGAAGCGCCTGCGCGTGCTATTGTCGATCAGTTAGGCATGACCCATTATTTTGCTGATGTCATCGGCGGCGATCGTTTCGAAGAGCGTAAGCCACATCCGCGTCAATTGTTACATTGTGTTGAGCAATATGCACAAAGCAAAGATCAGGTCTTAATGATTGGGGACTCATCCAATGATGTTGAGGCTGCACGCCGTGCGGGTATTGATTGTGTTGTGGTCAGCTATGGCTATAATCATGGTGAAAATATTTTAGACTGTCAGCCACAGCAAGTGGTGGATAATCTGTGTGAACTGATTGGGTAACTTTGTAAACGAAGGAATGAACATGAGTAAACATATGGCTTTTCGATGGCGAAACTCAAAGCACTAATTTTAAAAACTGATCACGCCATATTGAAAAAAATAGAGAACACTCATGACAACGCAAACTCAATTCGATCAACTCAAAACAGCAGGGTATAACCTGATTCCAGTCTATCGTCAGCGCTTAGCCGATACTGAGACACCATTGTCCGTTTTTGCGCGCCTAAAAGAGCATAAGCAAGCCTATTTGTTTGAATCTGTGGAAGGTGGGGAGAACTGGGCACGCTATTCTATTATTGGTTTAGGTGAATCTACCGTGTTCTCATGCAACGCGGGTGAGCTGACCATTCAACAAGCCGATGGCACTATAAAAAAGCAACCCTGTACAGATCCGTTCCAATTCATCCGAGATTTTCAGTCGCAGTATAAAGTACCTACTCAAGCTGATTTACCTGCTCTGCCAAGCTTTACCGGTGGCTTGGTGGGCTACTTTGGTTATGATGCGGTACGTTATATTGAACCGCGTTTAAACAACGCGCCAGAAGCAGACCCAGTGGGTTTGCCTGATATTTGGATGATGTTGTCTAAAACAGTGATTGTGTTTGATAACTTAAAAGATACGCTATTCCTGATCGTGCATGCCGATGTGGTCGATGCGGATGCGTATAACCAAGCCCAGCAGCAACTGGATGCATTGGAAGATTTACTCGCAACGCCCATTAGTCTAAAAGCCACGCCGCATACTGCACCGCATTTTGAGTCACTCACGGGCAAAGCAAAATTCTTAGAATCGATTGAAAAGGTGAAAGAGTATATTCGTGCGGGCGATGTGATGCAGGTGGTGCCAGGGCATCGTATGGTCTCTGACTTTGATGGTGAGCCTTTACAAGTCTATCGTGCGCTACGTCATTTGAACCCATCGCCTTATTTGTTCTTGGTGCAGGGGCAAACTTTGGAAAATAATCAGCCTTTTCATATTGTCGGTTCTTCCCCGGAAATTTTATCGCGTCTTGAAAATGGAATTGCAACCGTGCGTCCGCTGGCAGGAACGCGACCACGTGGTAAAACCAAAGAAGAGGATTTGGCGCTTGAACAAGACTTGCTGTCGGATGAAAAAGAGATTGCTGAACATTTAATGCTGATTGACTTGGGGCGAAATGATGTCGGTCGCGTCTCGAAAATTGGCAAAGTGCAAGTGACTGATCAAATGGTGATCGAACGTTATTCACATGTCATGCATATTGTTTCCAATGTGCAAGGCGAAGTTCGTGATGATGTAGATGCCTTGGATGTTTTTAAGGCAACTTTCCCTGCAGGTACACTTTCAGGTGCGCCAAAAATCCGTGCGATGGAAATTATTGACCAAGTAGAACCCGTAAAACGTGGAATTTTTGGCGGTGCTGTTGGTTATTTGGGCTGGCATGGTGAAATGGACATGTCGATTGCGATTCGTACCTGCGTTATTCGTGAAAATAAGGTCTATGTTCAGGCAGGAGCGGGGCTTGTTTATGACTCAAATCCTGAATCTGAGTGGAATGAAACCCAAATAAAAGCTCGCGCAGTGATCAAAGCGGTTGAATTATCGTCAAACGGATTGATTTTGTGAGTTTTTGACGTTTTTTTTGAAAAAAACACTTGCAAGGATTTTGAGTTTTGCTAAACTGCACACCGTTCCGATACGAAACGTACGAAACACTAAGAAACGCCGGCATAGCTCAGTTGGTAGAGCAACTGACTTGTAATCAGTAGGTCCACAGTTCGAATCCGTGTGCCGGCACCATCTTAGAGGGTTGAGTAGGTTAAGTAAAGAACGACACTGAAGTAAGTGTAAAATGGTGAGGTTCCCGAGCGGTCAAAGGGGGCGGACTGTAACTCCGCTACGAAAGTTTCGAAGGTTCGAATCCTTCCCTCACCACCAATTTTAAGACTTCAAGAAAGTGGTCTTTGTACCAACATCGTGCGGGAGTAGCTCAGTTGGTAGAGCGGTAGCCTTCCAAGCTACATGTCGCGAGTTCGACCCTCGTCTCCCGCTCCATTTGAAGTTTTATATTTGCTCTTATAGCTCAGTGGTAGAGCACTCCCTTGGTAAGGGAGAGGTCTCGAGTTCAAATCTCGATAAGAGCTCCAGATTACAGTTTAGTAGAATTTCTACAAATTTTTAAAGAAGCAGGCTTATTAGTCTGCTTTTCAAGTATTTGGTGTTTGATTTTTTAGGCGATGTGTCGATACTGAGTTGTTTATACCTGTGTTCGACGTAAACGAGGAAGATGAACATGGCTAAGGCTAAGTTTGAACGTAATAAGCCACACGTTAACGTGGGCACAATCGGTCACGTTGACCATGGTAAAACAACTTTAACAGCTGCAATTGCAACTGTATGTGCGAAGAAATTCGGTGGC
>NZ_MVON01000011.1:0-90358 GCF_002018925.1 Acinetobacter sp. MF4642 | reverse complement strand
TATACACAGCCATTGGGGACGTGGCGAAATTGGTAGACGCACTGGATTTAGGTTCCAGCGCCGCAAGGTGTGAGAGTTCGAGTCTCTCCGTCCCCACCATAAATCATTTGAATTAAGATGGTTTATAAGGCAATAGAGGATTGGTGTAATGGTAGCATGACGGTCTCCAAAACCGTTCGTCAAGGTTCGAATCCTTGATCCTCTGCCAACTTAAAGTCTAACGCAAAGTTAGCACCCTGATGGGGACGTGGCGAAATTGGTAGACGCACTGGATTTAGGTTCCAGCGCCGCGAGGTGTGAGAGTTCGAGTCTCTCCGTCCCCACCATCAGTAATGAAGCAAGGTATTAAGCCTTGCTTTTTTATTGCCTAAAATTTAGTGAAGAACTGAATAGCCTTTTTATACAGATAGAACATAAAAATAGATTCAACTGCCGATTTTATGACAGAAAAGCGGGTGATTGCTTATAAAAGCGCTTGTCATATAGTGTCTATCGCTATAATATACACAGCCATTGGGGACGTGGCGAAATTGGTAGACGCACTGGATTTAGGTTCCAGCGCCGCAAGGTGTGAGAGTTCGAGTCTCTCCGTCCCCACCATAAATCATTTGAATTAAGATGGTTTATAAGGCAATAGAGGATTGGTGTAATGGTAGCATGACGGTCTCCAAAACCGTTCGTCAAGGTTCGAGTCCTTGATCCTCTGCCAACTTAAAGTCTAACGGAAAGTTAGCACCCTGATGGGGACGTGGCGAAATTGGTAGACGCACTGGATTTAGGTTCCAGCGCCGCAAGGTGTGAGAGTTCGAGTCTCTCCGTCCCCACCATCAATAATGAAGCAAGGTATAAAGCCTTGCTTTTTTATTGCCTAAAATTTAACAGATGATTCATATATAAAAAAAGCCCCTTTAAGGGGCTAAATTTTGATTCATCACGCGAAGTAAGTATGGAGCAATTTTAGGCTTTCAAATGGTCTTCGAATTCTTCACCGAGCTGCATAGCCAAGTTATTGCCCGCTAGGTCGCAAGTCACCAGTCCATATTCTTTTTTAAAGCTAAAAGTAAAGCCACGGTTGTCTGCTAAGGTTTTAACTGAATAACCTAATTTCTCTAGCCAAATACGAAAGGCGATGAGGTTTTTTGCTTTCACTACTTTTTTCACGAGGATATTCCTTTTTCACTGATAAATTATTAATAGGGATATTTCACGCTTTTTTAAAGGGGATTTTTTTATATATTTTTGTTTTGTCTCTTTTTAAAGCAATCTAAACTAAGGCGAAAACGTATAGAAAGCATAAATGAGAGTATTTTATTGTTTAAAATAATTTTATCATGATGAAAAATAAGAATATTTTGAGATGAGTCTCAATACTTTAGAATTATGTGCGTTCGTTGTAGAGAAATATTTTGTCGTAAATAGAAATGTAATGATTTTTTTCAAAGGCTGGGTACTTTGAGACAGTAATGCCATTCAGTCTTGCTCGTGATCATTCGATTATGGCATCGTGTGGTTTGAAACTGCATTGGTTGAAATTTTGAGAGCTTAAAGGTTAAGGGTAGAAGCCCCAACTGATCGTTTTAACTCAATAGAAGCATACATACATAATAGGAGACTGCGTTAGTCAGCAGTCTCTAGAAGGGGGAGACCAATTAAAATTGATCCTTCAGATCACGTAGTCTTTTAAACTCTTCCACATTTTCTGTACGTAAAAAAGGATTGGTTTCAAGTTCGATCTCAATACTGCTAGGAAGGGTACATTGACCCAAATAGCGCATAGTTTCGACACGGTCTAAACGCTCTTGAATAGCGATATTGTCTGGTTCGACTTGGTTGGCAAATTTCGCGTTAGAGAGCGTGTATTCGTGCGTACAATAGACTTTTGTTTCGGCAGGCAAAGCCGCTAAACGATTGAGCGAATGGTACATCTGCTCATGTGTACCTTCAAACACTCGCCCACAGCCCATAGCAAACAGAGTGTCACCGCAAAATAAAGTCTGGATAGATTCAATAAAGTACACAATATGGCCCAGTGTGTGGCCAGGAACTGCTAAAACATCGATATGTAAATCATGAAATGAGAAATATTCGTCATCCATTAATGCATGAGTGATGAAAGGAATTTTAGATAATTCCTCACGTGGCCCATACACAGGGATATTGCGACTCGCAAGCAGGTCAGAGACACCACCAATATGGTCTTTATGCCAATGAGTCAGCCAAATTTGAGTAATGCTTAAGCCATGTTCAGTGCAATAATCTTCAACTAATCCAGCCTCAGTTGGATCAACCACCACGACTTGCTTTGATGAGGTGTGTTCCAGTAGCCAAATATAGTTTTGGAGTTGGTTTTTCACATCAATCATATGAACTTGATAAGTCATTTTTCTTCTTCAAAGAGCTGCATGTATTCATTCTACTGTAGCGGGTACACGCACTGAATTCCAGTCATGAATTATGTGTAACGCATAAAGGATAGCTCTTTCTTATTCTGTATTTTTCTCTTTCTTGTCATATTGTGCTGTTATCTTGGACATAAAAAACCACGCTAAAAAGCGTGGTTTTTTATGTGTTCAATCTAATTTAGATTAGATTTTACCTACTAGGTCGATTGAAGGAGCAAGAGTTGCTTCGCCTTCTTTCCATTTAGCTGGGCAAACTTCACCTGGGTGAGCGTGCACATATTGAGCTGCTTTAACTTTACGAAGTAATTCTTGAGCATCACGGCCAATACCACCAGCGTTGATTTCAACGATTTGGATTTTACCTTCTGGATCGATTACGAAAGTACCACGGTCAGCAAGACCAGCAGCTTCGATTAGAACGTCGAAGTTTTTAGAAAGAGTCCACGTTGGATCGCCGATTAATGGGTATTGGATTTTACCAATAACTTCAGAAGTGTCGTGCCAAGCTTTGTGAGTGAAGTGAGTGTCAGTAGAAACACCGTAGATTTCCACGCCTAATTTTTGGAATTCAGCGTAGTTGTCAGCAAGGTCACCAAGTTCAGTTGGGCAAACGAAAGTGAAGTCAGCTGGGTAGAAGAATACTACAGACCATTTGCCTTTAAGATCTGCTTCAGTTACGTCAACAAATTGACCGTTGTGATATGCAGTAGCTGCGAATGGTTTTACTTCAGTATTAATCAAGCTCATCATTGTCTCCATGATTGGGGTTTGTATTTAATGTTGAATAGGGTATCGAAATTTTTGTTATTGCTGAAACAGTATTTTTACATTACAAGAATCGGAAAAACCGAATCTTACTCCAGACTATTTCAGCTAATGTGATCATTCTGTTCATTTAGCATGATAAATATGATGACCAAATGACAAAATCATCTATTCCGCAACTCGTTTACAGACATGATGTCCCTAGGCTTAAAATTCAAGGGGATATTTGAAAAAAAGTTAAAATTAAAAAATTATGCTGTACTTTCGCTTCGCTGTATTACCACGTAAACTAAGCGATTGATGTTTTTGATGTAGGTATTTTTTCTGTGCAGCGTCCTTTAAATATAGAGCAATTGGTGATGGTCAAAGACCGTCATCGTTTAAACCGACTCAAAAAAGGAAAAGATGCCAACGAAAAGCAATATCAAGTATTATTTGAACAGTCGCATTTAAAAGTTCTAGAGCGTATTGAACGCATTCCGAATATTAAACTGAATCAAGACCTGCCTGTTACGCAGTATGCAGATAAGTTAATTGATGCCATTCAAGAGCATCAAGTGATTATCGTTGCAGGGGAAACAGGTTCAGGTAAAACCACACAGCTACCGCAAATTGCGATGCTAGCAGGTCGTGGTTTAACGGGTCTGATTGGTCATACACAGCCACGTCGTTTGGCTGCGCGTAGTGTGTCCCAGCGTATTGCTGAAGAAGTTGGTGAGAAACTTGGTGAGTCGATTTCCTTTAAAGTTCGTTTTAATGAACAAGGGTCGCAGGATTCGATCATTCGTTTAATGACAGATGGTATTTTGCTGGCAGAGTTGGCCAATGACCGTTATCTCAATAAATACGACACCATTATTATCGATGAAGCGCATGAGCGTTCGCTTAATATCGACTTTATCATGGGGTATCTCAAACAACTTTTGCCTCGCCGTAAAGATTTAAAAGTCATCATCACTTCGGCAACTTTAGATGTAAACCGTTTTAGTCAGTACTTTAACAATGCACCTATTTTTGAAGTAGAAGGTCGTAGCTTTCCTGTTGAACTACGTTATCGCCCTGTATCTGAGATGAGCATTGTCGGTAGTGATGATGATGAGTTTGATGACTTTGAAGAAAACCTGCCTCGTGCTGTCGTGCAAGCTGTAGAGGAATGTTTTCGGGATGCACAAGAAAAAGGACATCCTGAATATGCCGATACTTTAATTTTTGCCAGTACCGAACAAGAGATTCGTGAGTTACAAGAAACTTTGCAAAAGCATGGGCCGCGACATACAGAAATTTTACCTTTATATGCACGCTTGGCCTTAGCTGAACAACAAAAAATTTTTAATCCATCAGGTGGCGGGCGACGCATTATTATTGCCACCAACGTTGCAGAAACAGCGTTGACTGTACCCAATATTCGTTATGTGATTGACAGTGGTTTTGCGCGTATCTCTCGCTATAACTATCGTTCACGCGTACAGCGTTTACCGATTGAAGCGGTTTCACAAGCAGCGGCAAATCAGCGTAAAGGTCGTTGTGGTCGTATCGCCCCTGGTGTATGTATTCGTTTGTATTCTGAGGAAGACTTTCAAAGCCGCCCTGAGTTTACCGAACCTGAAATTAAGCGAACAAACTTAGCTTCAGTGATTTTGCAGATGCAAAGTTTAGGGCTGGGTGCTTTAGAAGATTTTGATTTCATTGAGCCGCCAGATCATCGTTTAGTCAACGATGGTCGTAAGTTGTTGGTTGAACTTGGGGCAATGTCTGATAAGAATCCGCCAAAAGTTATAGTTGAAAAGCAGTCCGTAACATCTTCTTCTGTGGGTAAAGGAGGCATACAAGGAGGATTAACCAAAATTGGTCAACAAATGGCCAAAATGCCAATTGATCCACGTTTGGCCCGTATGATTTTGGGTGGGGCACATTTTGGCGTGTTGAATGAAGTCTTGGTGATCGTTGCCGCCTTGGCCGTACAAGACCCACGTGAACGCCCTGCGGATAAACAAATGCAGGCAGATCAAAAACATGCATTGTTCCGTGAAGTCGATTCTGACTTTTTATTTTATATAAAACTTTGGGAAGCACTGGTTGCCAACCGGGATATGAGTGAAAACAAGCGTCGTACTTTTGCGCGTAATCACTTTTTAAGCTGGTTGCGTTTACGTGAGTGGAAGAAAACTCATGAGCAATTGGTCGATTTAGCAAAAGGCTTAAAGCTGTCTTTTAATGAGAAAAAAGCCAGTTATGAAAATTTACACCGTGCACTTTTAACAGGTTTGTTGTCTTTTATTGCCAATAAAACCGATGAACGCAATGTGTTTATGGCTGTGCGTCAGCAAAAGGCCCGCATTTTTCCAGCATCTACCTTACATAAGACCAATACGCCTTGGGTCATGGCTTTTGAGATGGTAGAAACTTCACAAGTCTACATTCGTACACTGGCAAAAATTGAACCTGAGTGGATTTTGCTTGCAGCAGGTGATTTGCTGAAGCACCACTATTTTGAGCCGCACTGGTCGAAAAAAGCAGGTGTGGTCAATGCCTATGACCAAATTTCACTATTTGGCTTAATTATTGAGCCGAAACGTCAGATCAACTATGAAAAAGTCGACCATGTTGCAGCACATGAAATTTTCCTTCGAGATGCACTGACGACAGGGCATTTGGGCATTACGCCACCCTTTTTAAAACACAACCTGCTTAAACTTGAAGAAGTAGAGCGGGTCGAAGATAAGCTACGCCGCCGTGATTTGGTGGTGGATGAAGAGACTATTTACCAGTTTTATGCGGCTAAAGTGCCTGAAGAGGTGGCAAGCCGTCGTAGTTTTGAAGACTGGCGCTCAACGGTTGAACCGCAAAACCCACGTTATTTATTTATCGATGATGATGCGTTGTGGATGAACGACCGTCCAACCACGCAGCAGTTTCCCGATTTTTTACGCAATGGCGAACTGCGCCTTGCGGCCAGTTACCGTTTTGATCCAAGCCATGACGAAGATGGTGCAACAGTGAAAATTCCGTTGCAAGCCTTACCTCAGGTGGATGAAAACTTGTGGTCTTGGGGTATTCCTGGTTGGCGTCAGGATTTAATGGAAGCCTTACTCAAGGCGCTGCCTAAAGATAAACGACGTCATTTGGTGCCTATCCCTGATACGGCTGCAAAGCTAATGGCGAAAGTAGATGCGATGCATTTGCAACAGCATATTTTTAGCTTTTTAGCCTTCCAGTTGCGTGGCGAACAAATCTCTGAAAAAGACTTTAGCTTTGAGCGGGTTGAACAATATTTATTGCCATTGATTAAGGTGATAGATGACAAAGGCCGTGTGATTGAACAAGGTCGTGATTTATCTGAGTTAAAAGCGCGTTGCCGAACGGAAACTCATAGTCCAGTCAAACAGCTCAAAGGTGAGTTCCAAGCTTTTCCTGAAAATTTTGTGTTTGAAGCATCACAAAAAGTGACGGGCGTGGTGGTGAAGCAGTATCAAGCTTTAGTCCCGACCAAGGCATTTGCGGCACTGGAACAAAAGGATGAGTCCGGTGTGGTGATTCAGACCTTTAATGATCAAGCTGAGGCGATTAAACAGCACCGCGAGGGTGTACTTCGTTTGGTGCATATACAACTGGGGGATTTGGTCCGTCAGTTGAAAAAGCAAATTTCCAAACCGTTGGCATTGGCGTATTCACCTTTGGGCGATAAGGCGCAGCTGGAGCAAATGTTAGTTTATGCCACACTGCAAATGTCGATCAATGAACTGCCTGTCAACGCACAAGAGTTTGAAAACTTGGTTGCAAATGTCAAAAAAACTTTTCTGACCCATGGGCAAAAAGCACTGGCAGATGTGACAGAGATCTATATCCAATGGCAGGATATACGTCGAAAACTGTTGGTCTTAGATGATGCAGTGTTTGGGAAAAATATTGATGATGTTGAAGATCAGCTAGATTTGATGTGCTTATCAACTTTTGTTTATGTGAAATCTTCCGACATTTGGCTTGAATTTCCTCGATATTTGAAAGCATTGGTCTTGCGTTTGGAGCGCCTGCCCAATAACCTACAGAGGGATAATTCTGCCATTGATCAAGTTGACCCGTGGATGGAAAAATTATTTAAGTTTAAAAATGACACTCGCCTTAAAGAATTGTATTTCATGGTTGAGGAGTTTCGGATTTCTTTATTCTCTCAACCGATGAAGACAAAGATGCCCATTTCTCCAACTCGCTTGCAAAAAGTATGGGAAAAACTTGGAATCAGTTAAGATATAGGTAATTTAAAGAAGGAGTTTTACATGGGCATCCGCATTACAGGTACGGGTCTTTATCATCCTGAAGACATCATTACCAATGAAGAGTTAGTTGAAAGTTTAAATGCTTATGTGGAACAGTATAACCAAGACAATGCTGACAAAATTGCTTCGGGCGAGTTGGAAGCCCGTCGTGGGTCAAGCGCAGAGTTTATTGAAAAAGCATCTGGTGTAAAACGTCGTTATGTGGTTGAGAAAACAGGGATCTTAGATCCGAAGCGTTTACGTCCATTGTTACATGAGCGTTCAAATGATGAACTCTCGATTCAAGCCGAATGGGGCGTGATCGCTGCAAAACAAGCGATGGAAAATGCAGGCGTAACTGCAGAAGATATCGATGTGGTAATTTTATCGTGCTCTAATTTACAGCGTGCTTATCCAGCTGTTGCAATTGAAATCCAAACAGCATTGGGTATTCAAGGCTATGCCTACGACATGAATGTGGCATGTTCGGCCGCAACCTTTGGCATTAAACAAGCCTATGATGCGATCAAAGCGGGCGGACGCCGTGTATTATTGGTGAATGTAGAAATCACCTCTGGTCATACCGACTATCGTTCACGTGATTGCCACTTTATCTTTGGTGATGTTGCAACGGCTTCAATCATTGAAGAAACCGACAGCAAAACTGGTTTTGAAATTGAAGACATTAACTTATTCACCCAGTTCTCAAACAACATCCGCAATAACTTTGGTTTCCTAAACTTAAGTGAAGTCGATGCAGACATCGAAAATAATCGTTTCGCTCAAGACGGTCGTAAAGTGTTCAAAGAAGTTTGTCCACTGGTTGCCAAAATGATTACAGCGCAACTTGAGAAAAACAACATTGCACCGACTGATGTGAAGCGTTTTTGGTTACACCAAGCCAATGCCAGCATGAATGAACTGATTCTGAAACTGGTCGTAGGCAAAGAAAATGCTCAGCCTGATTTAGTGCCGATCATTTTAGATGAATTTGCAAATACCTCTTCAGCAGGTGTCATCATTGCGTTGCACCGCACAGCAGACCAAGTCAATGACGGTGAATACGGTGTCTTGTGTTCATTCGGCGCAGGTTACTCTGTTGGTGCTGTGCTTGTGAAAAAACACGTCGCATAAGCCCGTATGTTGCAGGTTGAGCATGATGCAAAATGGATTAAACGCCTGAGTGCTTTATCCAAAGTTTATTTCACACCGACATTTATTGGTGCTGAACAGTTAGATGCATCACAACCTGCAATGTATGTAGGAAATCATTCCTTATATGGTGTGCTTGATTCACCTATGTTGATTGATTATCTCTACAATGAGCATCAAGTGGCTGTGGTCAGTATTGCTGATCATAGCCATTTTTATTTGCCACTGTGGCGCAGTGTGGTGAAAAAATTTGGTGCGGTCGATGGCATCCCAGCCTATGTACGTGAAGCCATGCAACAAGGCTATTCTATTTTGGTTTTTCCTGGTGGCGGACGCGAAGTTCTAAAACGTGAGGGCGAACAGTATCAACTGATTTGGAAACAGCGTTATGGCTTTTTAAAGCTCGCTCAAGAATTTGGCTATGACATTGTACCCTTTGCCGCGTTAGGCGGAGATGAAGTCTTTGATATTGGTTTTGATGCTAATAAAGTGGTTCAGCACCAATATTTTCAAAAGTTGCTACAAGTGCCGCAGTTAAGTCGCTTGCTACGTAAAGGGGAGGTGATTCCATCTTTACCAAAACATTTGATTCCGAAACGCTTGCCTTTTTATTTTAAGTTTATGCCCAGACAAAGTTTGATGCATATTGAAAACCTAGAACAGTTACAGCAGTTCCGAGACCTGATTGCAGCAGAAATTTATACTGGGCTTGCAGACTTAAGAGTATTGCGTCAACAGCAACATGGTGACCGATTTGATTGAGCATTTACAGGCGTAAACTCGGCTTAGTCTTCCTGTAAATCTTTCAACAAATGTGCAATTTTTAAAGTATGGGTCTTATTCCCTTTAACTTCCATAACCTTATTTTCCACCCACCATAAATATTCAAAAATTTCAGTTTCACTGGCTTGTTCACAAATGAACCGAAATAAACTGGGTAAGTATTCCTCATATTCATCTTGTAGTGCAGGATTACGATAGATCCGCAGGGGATCCCAGTCTTTAATCAGTATTTTGTTAATCGCATGTAATAAAGAAACATGTCGATTTTCCTCGGTAAACATAATACACCCCGCTGTCCTTGGGTTAGTTTGACGTTTAAAAAAGAAGTGGTGATGAAGATTATTTATCTATTGTTTTCATGTTTTAAAAGATCTTAACCTGCTTTTCGCATCAGTAAATAGCACGCTCAGATAAATGGAAGCTCAAGAAAAATGTCTGATAAAGTGGTAGTAAAGTTAGATCACAGATTTACTTCAAAATATTTTTCAGAATAAATGTTTCAATATAGTGCGTAATTACGTATTAAGTAACATATAGTAATAATTCAAAAATCAAGTTTTTGTTTGAATGACGCAATTTTCACTAATCCCGTGAATTTCATCACTCTCTAAATTTACATCATCCCATTTTTGCATTTGCTGTGTGAGCCAAACAAAATCCGAAACTTGCGGCTGGGCTTGTTCGGGAATAAAACCACGAATGATGTTCTGAATCAGGTGATATTTTTTGACGTGAACACTTACTGAACACGCAAAGCGAATGATGTTGTAATCGGCCAAGACTTGCCAAACAGGCTCAAGATCTTGCATTTGTTTAAGTTCAACTTGTGCTTTTTGGATGGCTTGGACGAGGGCTGCAAGCGTATTGGGATTGGACATAGCCCATTCTTGAGTCACAGCCAGTACTTTGTCTGCGACGCGAGGAATAATGTCTGCGCCAGTCGCAATGATTTGGCTATAGCCTTGGATTTCCGCTTGTGTGTTCCAAGGTTCCCCAACACAAAAACCATCGATCAATTGGTTTGAAATGGCTTCCACCATATAGGGCGGCGGTAAAGTGCGGAGATGTACGCGTTTGGCAAATTCAGGATTGGCCAACGCCAACCACTCACGTAAACAATAATGATGAATAGACTGCTTAAACACATGGGCAATCGGAAGATACTGTTCATGCTGCATGGCGCTAAAAAATTTCTGTGCAGTGGTGGCTGCTTCGTCAGTTTTTTTGATATCAAGCGCGTAGCATAGTTTTTGGCTTAAGCTGATAAAAGCACTGTTGTAGCTTAAGACGAGAGGGGTTTGTAGCGGAATACCGAGTTGATCTTGAGCGAGTGCAGCAGCAGGCAACATAGCAGATAAACAATGCGCGGCGTCTAGAAAACCAAAAGCCAAACGATCTCTTAAGCTTGCCCAAGACGCTTCTTTCACTAAGCTTACGTCTAAGCCTACTTCCTCAAAAAAACCGCGTTGTTTAGCCCACAGTAAAGCAACACAGTCTAAAAGTGGAATATAGCCCAGATGAAGTTGTGACTTTTCGAGTTGAGCCATGACTTAGTCCTTGAGTTGAGATTGTAAAAGCTGTTGAGCATCCAACAGACGTCTTGCCATTTCACCGATGGTCATACGGTGGCTCATGGCATTTTTACGCAGCAATTGAAAGGCATCATCTTCAGATAGTCCATGTAATTGCATCAGCAAGACTTTCGCACGCTCCACATCTTTACGGTCAGCCAGTTTATTTTTGGTGTCTTGTAAGTCTGTGAGCAACTTTTTGTGTTTACGAAACTGTTCGATCGAGATCTCTAAAATATTTTCTAACTTTGAAGGATCAATCCCATCCACAATATAAGCTGTCACCCCAGCATCTATGGCACTTTTAATGGTGTCTTTATGGCTATTTTTAGTAAATAAAACAGTGGGGAGGTTAAATTGACTTACACAGCTTTCAATAATGTCACGCTGCGGATGGTCCATATCTAACAAAATGACGTCAGCACTTAATTGTTCAAGACGGCTAATATTGATGTGATCGATAATCAGGCAGGCAACTACATCGAAATCATGTTCGATGAGGGAATTTCGAATATATTGTGCGCGTTCTTGATTGTCATCAATCAATGCAATTTTCAGTTTAGGCATACTGTACAGTGCTCAGGAAAACCTGAAAATGAGATCTAAAAGTGTACAAGCAATTTAAATGCCAAACTTAACAAATGCCAGCTTTATCTCGAATTAGGCAGTCAATCTTTATGGTCGCGATTACAGGCAAAGTATGCATGAAGACGATTGCGGATATGGGTTCAGTAAATCGAAGTATTGATGTTCTCAATCGATTTGTACATATAAGGGCGAATTTCTAGATGTCGTGCTTAGAACAAAGCAATGTCGTTTATTAGAGAAAGAAGATGCTCATCGATAATGCAAAATGCACCAAGAGGTAGCAGGGTTTTAAAAAGTCGGAAAAATTAGCTGTTGTGCTTTAAAAGTAAAAAGAGCTGCTTATATCGAATTATAAGATTTTATTTTAAATAAAGTAATAAAAAACAAGATATTAAAATTTAATTATAAGTATTGGCATACTCGTTGCATTATCCCTAATGAGTCAAAGACGACTCTAAATCAAATTTGTAAGACGGCCAACGACGTCCGTTCTGATCGCTTCTACATAGCAAGTGTTTATGCTGTAGAAAAACTATACGCTCAGTTCAGTCTGGAGAAGGTTATGTCTTCAAATTTACATGCTAAAAAAGCAACAAAAATAAGTCTTTTCAGTTTTAACGGCGCAGCAATGAGAGCCTTCCACATGAGTTGGCTCGCCTTTTTTGTTTGCTTCTTTGCTTGGTTCGCTTGTGCTCCGCTGATGCCAGTGATTGCAGGTGAATTTCATTTAACCAAAGATCAAATTGCCAATATTAATATTGCAGCTGTCGCGATCACCATTTTAGTTCGTCTTATTGTGGGGCCATTGTGTGATAAATACGGCCCGCGTAAAACCTATACCGCACTTCTTGTACTCGGCAGCATTCCAGTCTTTGGAGTAGCGTCTGCAAATAGCTATGAATCCTTCTTGTTCTTCCGTCTATTGATTGGTGCGATTGGGGCGAGCTTTGTCATCACTCAGTATCACACTAGCATTATGTTTGCACCAAACGTAGTCGGGACTGCAAACGCAGCGACAGCAGGCTGGGGTAATGCAGGCGGTGGTGCAACACAAGTACTCATGCCATTGATGCTTGGTGCCTTAGTGATGTTTGGTGTAGAGCAAGCGATGGGCTGGAGAATTGCACTGATTGTTCCGGGTGTCCTGATGCTGATCGTGGGTTTGATGTATTGGAAATTTACCCAAGACTGCCCACAAGGCAACTTCAAAGAACTTCGTGCAGAGGGTGTCAGTGTTGGTTCAGATAAAAAAGGTGGTGTAGCAATTCTTATGCATGCTGCGAAAAACTACCGTGTTTGGATTCTATTTGGTGCCTATGCCGCGTGTTTCGGGATCGAAATCTTTATTCATAACATTGTCGCGATGTACTACGTCGACCATTTTAGCTTTGGTTTAAAAGAAGCAGGGATGGCGGCAGGTATTTTCGGTTTACTGGCATTGTTCGCTCGTGCTCTGGGCGGCATTGTGTCAGACAAAGTCGCAACCAAAAAAGGGCTTGATGGTCGTACCAAAGTGTTGTTTGGCATGATTTTGCTGGAAGGCCTTTTCCTCGTCCTATTCTCTCAAATGAATACCCCTATCTTTGCGATACTCGCAATGACAGTCTTCGCATTGTTCACGCACATGGCATGTGGTGCAACTTATGCTTTGGTACCTTTTATTGATCGTGATGCCTTAGGCGGTGTGGCAGGCATTATTGGCGCAGGGGGTAACGTGGGTGCAGTGGCAGCAGGTTTCCTACTCAAAGGTATGTTGGATATTCAAACCACACTGATGATTTTAGGTGGCTTGGTGGTCATCGCTGCAAGTTTTGTTCTCATGATTCGCTTCTCTGTTGAGCATAAAGAAAAGGAACAGCGCTTATTCGAACAAGCAGTACATGATCGTAGCATTGCTGAAGCGCAAAACTAAATAAAGAGATTAAACCCAAGCCTCAAGGCTTAGGCAGAACAAATGAAATATTGCGGAGAAAGAATATGAAAATCATCATGATTGGTCATGGCATGGTTGGCCACAAATTTATCGAATCAGTACTCGAACATGTGGGTGATGATGTTGAAATTACCATCTTGGCCGAAGAACCGCGCTTGGCTTATGACCGCGTACATTTGACTGAATATTTCAGTGGTAAATCAGCAAAGGATTTAACCCTTTGTCGTGCAGATTTTGCTGATGCTTATGGCATAGATTTACGTTTAAACACCAAAGCGGTTGCAATTGATCAAAGCCATAAAACGGTGACGACGAATCATGGTGATGTTCTTAGTTTTGACAAATTAATCTTGGCAACAGGTTCATATGCTTTTGTTCCGCCTATTTCGGGTAATGATCGTGAAAATTGCTTTGTTTACAGAACCATTGAAGACTTAGATGCGATTCGTGCTGCAAGTCTCAATGCGAAATCAGGTGTGGTAATTGGTGGCGGTTTATTGGGCCTAGAAGCCGCTAAGGCGCTACGTGATTTGAACTTGGAAACCCATGTGGTTGAGTTTGCACCACGTCTCATGGCGGTTCAAATTGATGACTTGGGCGGAAAGGTTCTACGTGCAAAAATTGAAAACTTAGGCGTAAAAGTTCATACCCAAAAAGCGACTTCATCAATTGAGGAAGGTGCTACGACGAAGCATGTGATGAAATTTGGTGATGGTTCTGAGCTTGAAACAGACATCATTTTGTTCTCAGCGGGTATTCGCCCACGTGATGAGTTGGCACGTCAAAGCGGTTTAGCTCTAGGGGAGCGTGGCGGGATCATGATTAATGATTATTGCCAAACGTCAAATCCAGATATTTATGCTATTGGCGAATGTGCACTGTGGCAAAACAAAATTTATGGTCTGGTGGCACCGGGCTATGACATGGCACGTATTGCAGCAAAACATGTCACTGAACAAGCTTGTGCTGAATTTGCAGGTGCAGACATGAGCACCAAGTTGAAACTGATGGGCGTTGATGTGGCTTCCGTCGGTGATGCACATGCGATGACACCGAATGCACTCAGTTATTTCTATGCCGACGAAGATACACAAGTTTATAAAAAAATCGTGGTGAACGGCGAAAAGACCAAGTTGCTTGGCGCAGTTTTAGTGGGCTGTGCAAAAGAGTACAACGACTTACTACAAATGATGCTGAATGGTTTAGCGCTTCCGGAAAATCCTGAAAGTTTAATCATGCCGGGTTATGCGCAATCCTCAAGTAAATCTGGCGGTAGTGGAGTTGATTTACTGCCAGACAGTGCAACCATTTGCTCATGTAATAACGTCTCTAAAGCCGATATTTGCAGTGCAATCGCCGAAGGTTCAACGTCTTTAGGTGCCCTAAAAAAATGTACCAAAGCAGCTACAGCATGTGGTGGATGCGCGCCACTGGTCACTCAAGTGCTGAAGTCTGAATTACAACGCCAAGGCGTGACAGTGAATAACCATATTTGTGAGCACTTTGCTTACTCACGTCAAGAGCTGTATCACTTGGTACGAGTCAATGAAATCAAAACGTTTGATGACCTGATTCAACAACATGGCCATGGTTTAGGCTGTGATATTTGTAAGCCAACTGCAGCGAATATTTTAGCGTCGTGTTGGAATGACTTTGTTTTAAAACCAAGCCATGCAGGTCTACAAGACAGTAATGACTACTATCTTGGCAACATTCAAAAAGATGGTTCTTATTCTGTAGTTCCACGGATGGCAGGTGGTGAAGTGACGCCTGATGGCTTAATTGCTGTGGGGCAAATTGCTAAAGAATATGGCTTATATACCAAACTCACTGGTGGACAACGTGTCGATATGTTTGGCGCGCAAATTCACCAACTTCCTGAAATTTGGGAAAAGCTCATCGCTGCGGGCTTTGAGTCAGGCCATGCTTATGGGAAATCGTTGCGTACAGTGAAGTCTTGTGTCGGCAGTACATGGTGTCGTTACGGTGTGGATGACTCGGTGGGTTTAGCCATTTTCCTAGAGAACCGCTACAAAGGCTTACGTTCACCGCACAAATTAAAAATGGCTGTTTCAGGCTGTACCCGTGAATGTGCCGAAGCGCAAAGTAAAGATGTCGGTGTGATCGCCACTGAAAAAGGCTGGAACCTGTATGTCTGCGGTAATGGAGGGATGAAACCTCGCCATGCCGAGTTATTGGCTTCGGATCTCGATACCCAAACTCTAATTAAATACATCGACCGATTCTTTATGTTCTATGTGCAAACCGCAGACCGTTTACAACGAACTTCGGTATGGCGCGACAACATGGAAGGTGGTTTAGATTATCTCAAAGATGTGGTTGTGCATGATTCTTTAGGTCTAGCTGCTGAACTAGAACGTCGTATGAGCCATGTGGTGGGGACTTATCAAGATGAATGGCGTACGGCTGTTGAAGACCCAGAAGTACGTAAACGCTTCGTGACCTTTATCAATGCCAAAGCTGAGCAGCAACAAGATCCGCATATTCAGTTTGCAGAAGTTCGTGGCCAGATTCGTCCTAAAACTGAGGCTGAACGAGATCGTAGCCGTATTCCAGTGGTTGAAGCTTAACAAATTAGGATATTCAAACTTCTTTCTTCAGCACTCCCTCAAAAGCAAAGATAGAGGGAATAAATGAATGAATAAGTTTAAAAAGGATCGAGATGATGACAATTTTAAAAGAAATGAATGAGTTAGATTGGGTTGATGTCTGTGCGCTAGATGATGTAACGCCAAACACTGGCGTAGGAGCACTTATTGAACATCAGCAAATTGCTATTTTTCGTGTCGGTGCTGAAAAGCGGGTATATGCCTTGAGTAACCAAGACCCATTTAGCCAAGCTTTTGTGATGTCGCGCGGCATTATTGGTGATTTACAAGGTGAGCGTGTGGTGGCATCGCCCATTTATAAACAGCATTTTAGCTTGGCGACAGGACGTTGTTTGGAAGATAAAGATCAGAAACTGTTGGTTTTTCCAAGCAAAATTGAAAATGGGCGAGTGTGGATTAGTCCGACACCACAAAAAACCTACATCACCAACACGGGTGCATCTCAGGAAAAAATGAAGTTGGTGCTGGTTGGCAATGGCCTAGCGGGGATGCGTTGTTTGGAAGATTTACTTGACATGGCACCAGATCGTTATGAAGTGACGGTGATTGGTGAAGAGCCTTGGGGGAACTACAACCGTATTATGTTATCGCCTGTATTGTCAGGAGATAAAACCATTGACGACATCATGTTGCATCCACATGCATGGTATAGCGACAAAGGCATTCGTTTTATTGCGGGTGATCCTGCGGTACGTATAGACCGTCCTCGTAAGCAGGTCTATACCGAAAAAGGCGAAGTGGTCGATTATGATCGTTTAATTTTAGCGACAGGTTCGAAACCGTTTATTCCTCCAATTGCTGGAGCGGATTTGAAAGGTGTCATTAGTTTCCGAGATATCTACGACATCAACACCATGCTGGATTACTGCAAGACCAAGAAAAATGCCGTGGTAATCGGTGGTGGACTGTTGGGACTTGAAGCTGCATATGGTCTCAAACAACGCGGGATGAATGTCACGGTTTTACATCTGATGGATCGTATTATGGAGCGCCAATTAGACAGTAAAGCCAGCCAAATGCTACGCCATAGTATTGAACAAAAGGGTATCTCCATTATTACTGAGGCCAATACTGAAGCATTGGTGGGTGTAGATGGTCATGTCACTCAAATTCGCTTGAAAGACGGTACAGTTTTAGCGGCGGATCTTGTGGTTTTTGCAGTTGGTATTCGTCCGAACATGGCACTTGCACAAAGTGCAGGACTGCGCTGTAACCGTGGTGTGTTGGTGAATGACACCATGCAGACTTTTGACCCAAGTATTTACGCCGTAGGCGAGTGTATTGAACATCGTAGCCAGACTTTTGGTTTGGTTGAGCCACTTTGGGGGCAGGCGTTCATTTGTGCCTCACATTTGGCGGAGCATGGCAGCTTAACGTTCAAAGCACCAACTGTTCCAACACAGTTAAAGGTAAGTGGCTGTGATGTGTTCTCAGCGGGTAATTTTGAACCAAAGGATGACTTTGAAGACATTATTTTAAATGATGAAAAACGTCAGATTTATAAACGTATTATTATTCAAAAGGATAAAGTCGTTGGTGCGGTGTTGTTTGGGGATACCGAAGATGGTGTCTGGTATGCAGAGCTTATTTCGGATCAAACGCCAATTTCATCAATTCGAAATAAATTGCTATTTGGTAAAGATTTTGCATTAAAAAAAGCAGGGTAAAACCTCCTCTTGAAAGGAGGGGACAGATTTTCAAATAGTTAATTTGATACGCGGAAACGTCATTCACAACTTGTTTGAGGCAGGGTTACTTATGAAAATTAATGTTTCTGCGAAGTAAGTTGGGATGAAGCTGGTATGGGACGAGTTTTGTGAATGACAATGGTTTTGCCTACTTTTCCCAAAAGAAAAGTAGGTCGAGCCGAAGGTTAATCCTAAATCTAAACACAAAAGAAAAGACGCCGTTGTGAGTGATTTAAAATAAATGAAAGGCAAATAGGAGCGAAGCAGAAATGAATAGTATCCCTGTAATGGAACTGCATAGCTCCACAGAAAAAATGATGACAACCACGCAAACCACCTGCCCATATTGCGGGGTGGGTTGTGGGGTAACAGCAACTGTTGAAGAAACGGCTTTAGGGCAAAAAGTCTCTGTAGTGGGTGATGCTCAGCATCCATCTAATTTTGGAAAGTTGTGCATTAAAGGCAGTAATTTAGCCGATACCGTAGGTTTAGAAACACGTGTCTTACATCCCATGTTGGGGCGTAAACCGCAACGTGAGGTAAGTTCATGGGACACCGCAACAGACTTAATCGCCAACAAATTTCAACATTATATCGATCAATATGGGCCTGAAAGTATAGCTTTTTATGTCTCAGGTCAACTGCTGACTGAAGACTATTATGTGGTCAATAAATTTGTTAAAGGCTACTTGGGTACGGCCAATATCGACACCAATTCACGGTTGTGTATGTCTTCAGCCGTTGCTGCGCATAAACGCGCTTTTGGGGAAGATTTAGTCCCAGCCAGTTATAGTGATTTTGAGCATACCGATATGGTGGTTTTGGTGGGTTCAAATACCGCATGGTGTCATCCTGTACTGTATCAACGCATCATGAAAGCCAAAGAGGAGCGAGATCTTTTTGTCGTCGTGATTGACCCGCGTTTTACAGCCACCTGTGAGGCGGCTGATTTACACTTACCGATTTTACCGGGGCAGGATGTCGCACTGTTCAATGGTCTATTACAGTATTTAGCAACCAATCATTATACCGATACCGATTTTATTGCAAAGCATACTCAAGGCCTAGAGCAAGCGCTGGCAAGCAGTGCATCTGAAGCATCAATAGCGAGTGTGAGCGAACGGACGGGGATTTCTGTTGAAAAATTAGCACTCTTTTTTGAAAAATTTGCTCAAACAGAAAAAGTGATGAGCTTATTTTCAATGGGTGTGAATCAGTCTTCACGTGGGGTAGACAAAGCCAATAGCATTACCAACTGTCATTTATTAACGGGCAAAATTGGCAAATTGGGCGCTGCACCTTTCTCGATGACGGGCCAGCCGAATGCAATGGGCGGACGTGAAGTGGGTGGTCTTGCCAATATGTTGGCTGCCCATATGGATTTGGATAATCCCAAGCATCAACAACTAGTACAGCAGTTTTGGCACAGCCCAACCATTGCAAAGCAAGTGGGTTTAAAAGCTGTCGACCTTTTTGAAGCGGTCGAAGCTGGAAAAATTAAAGCCATTTGGATTATGGCGACCAATCCTGTGGTGAGTTTACCCAATGCCGATCAGGTGAAACGTGCACTAGAGAAATGTGAGTTTGTGGTGGTGTCAGACATTTGTCTAGATACCGATACCACTCGATATGCCGATGTGTTACTGCCTGCATTGGGTTGGGGTGAAAAAGATGGTACAGTCACCAATTCAGAACGCCGAATTTCCAGACAGCGTGCCTTTTTAGAACGCCCAGCCCAAGCACAAGCGGATTGGTGGTCAGTTTCACAAGTGGCGAAAAAATTAGGATTTCAGGGTTTTGACTTTGAAAGTAGTCATGACATTTTCAAAGAACATGCCCAGCTCTCAGCTTATCAAAATGCAGAAATTGCTTTACGTTCATCGACTGAAACATTCCGCTATTTCAATTTGGCAGGTCTGACGAATCTTTCACTTGACGACTACCAAGAACTTGAACCGACGCAATGGCCTGTACTCGTACCTTTGAAAAATGGCCAAACCAAACCAAACACTTTTGCTCAATTATTTAAAGATGGTCAGTTTAGTCACCCAGATGGTAAAGCCAAGTTTATTGCAACAACGGCAGTTGGTGCGGTGAATCCAATTAGCAGTGAATATCCATTGGTGCTGAATACAGGACGCATCCGCGATCAATGGCATACCATGACACGTACAGGTTTATCAGCCAATTTAAGTACGCATAAAGCAGAACCTTATTGTGAAATTCACCCAAATGATGCCCTGAAATATGGTCTGAAAGATGGGGAATTGGTGGAGATCAAATCGGCTTGGGGAAATTGTGTGCTGCGTGCCACGGTCAGTGACAATATCCGCCGTGGACAGATTTTTGCTCCGATTCACTGGAGTGATCAATTTGCATCTGATGCACGGATTGGCAAAGTGGTGAATCCTGTAGTGGATGCTATTTCAGGAGAACCTGAGTTCAAACATACCCCTGTGATGATTCATCCATTCTATACGCAATGGCAGGGCGTATTTTATGTCAGAACGGGCTTTGAACATTTGGTGCAACAAAGTATTGAACAAAGCATTTGGTGGACCAAAATCAAAACGTCTAAAGCTATTCGTTATGAGTTGGCAGACCGTCGACGTTTTACGGAAACGACCGAACAACTCAAAGCTTTATTGCCTTTTGATGATGAAAGTTTTGAATGGCTCAATGTAGAAGATCAAACCGCCCATATCAGTCATAGTGTGGTGTTGCAAGATGGCCACCTCATTGCGAGTCTGTATATTGCGCCCAAAGCGTTATTGCCAGATCGAGACTGGGTGGCAAGTCTGTTTAAGCGCGAACGCTTAAGTGCTATGCATCGGAAAGCTTTATTGGCAGGGCAAGCGATGTCAATGACTAATAGTGATGGCCCACTGGTCTGTAGCTGTTTTAAAGTCGGAAAAAATCGTATTATCGATGTCATTAAAGAAAAAAATATCACCCATGAAAAACAAGTCACTGCATGCTTAAAGGCAGGAGGCAATTGCGGTTCTTGCTTACCTGAAATTCGAGGTCTGATCAAGGCTTGTCAAACGGAGGATGTAGAATGAAAAGAAAAATATTCAAACCCGTGAGTTACCCAGAAACTGAAGTTGTTATTTTGGCGGGTGGTCAGGCGCGCCGTATGAATGGCATCAATAAACTCTTGCAAAAATTTGATGATGAAATTCAACTTATCAAAATTCATCAGCAGTTAAAGTCACGTGCAACCAAGGTATGGGTCAACAGCCATCGTGATCATTCCATTTATGAGCGGTTGATTCCGTCGATTGGCTTTTTTGAAGATGAGGCAACAGGCTTTCAAGGGCCCTTGATGGGGATGAAAAGTGCATGGACACATGTGCAATCAGACTATGTGCTGTTCGTACCCTGTGATGTAACTTTTATTCCGAAAAAAGTGTTTTCGCGGTTACATCAAGCGATGCAACAAGATCCGAACTGTGGTGTCGTTGTTGTAGAAATCAATGACCGTGCACTGTATCCGTTTTGTTTGTTAAAACGGAGCAGTTTGCCGACATTGATTCAGCACCTTGAGCAAAATCAGCGCAGTTTAAGGCAGTGTTTTGCAGATTTGCACCCACAGGTGGCACGATTTAAAAATCATGCACTGTTTTTTCACAGTATTAACTCGTTGGATGAATTACAACAGCATCGGCAACTCAATTTTTTATAAATATCTCAGATACGGAGAATGAGAGTGTGTGTTGAGAGCAAAAGATGTTGCCATAAACCGATTTGACTGTTTAAATAAAAATCTATAAAAGAACCAAATAAGTATTCGTGTTTATATTAAATTTATTATAAAACAAAAATTTAGAATATATTTATGGGAGTCGTTATTTTATTTAGATTATAAACGTATGTAGCAGTGATCACTCATTACGGCGGTGAACTGAAAATACTCAAAATGTAAAAAGTGCACAAAGTTGGAACAGTTATTGCAATTTATACTTTAGAAAATAGGGCGTGAAATATGAACTGCACCGACACCGCTCAAAGGACGCATAGGTAAGACAGATGAACAGCATGACCCATGTATCCGCAGTTAGAGTATTCCAAGATCAGTTTGGACGTGAAAAGCGCAAACTACGAATCTCTGTGACGGATCGTTGTAATTTTAAATGCGTCTATTGCATGCCCGAACATCCCGAATGGATGAAGAAGCACGACTTGCTCAGCTTTGAAGAACTCTACCATTTTTGCAAATTTATGGTGCAGCATGGCATTGAGCAAATTCGTATCACGGGTGGTGAACCGTTGATGCGCCAAGGTGTGGTACATTTTATCGAACAGTTACAAAGCCTAAAAAAACAGGGGCTGAAGCGTATTTCCATGACCACCAATGGTCACTATTTAAAACAATATGCCGCTGCTTTAAAGCAAGCAGGGCTGGATGATTTAAATATTAGTCTAGACAGTCTAGATGCCGAACAATTTCAACACCTCACTAAAAAACAATTACATACAGTGCTGGAAGGAATTCAGGTCGCACAGCAGGTTGGTTTTAACATCAAAATCAATACCGTGCTGATGAAAGGCATCAATGACGATCAAATTGTTCCTTTGGTTCAGTGGGCAAAGCTGCAAAAGGTAGAACTGCGTTTTATTGAGTTTATGCCTTTGGATGGCGATCAAAATTGGTCGCAAGCCGATGTCGTCACTGAACAAGAGATTTTATCCCAACTCAGCTCGCAATTTACGGTGCAAGTGCTTGAAGGACAAGGTGCCAATCCAGCGCGTAGTTATCGAGTGGATGGTGCGAACATTGGGATTATCTCCACTATTAGCAACTCGTTTTGTGGGGAGTGTGATCGACTGCGATTGAATGCACAGGGTGAGTTTTATAATTGTCTTTTTGCTAAGCAAGGCTTAAATTTAAAGTCAGACATTCAACAAATTGCTCGACTTAATCAGCATGAAACCTTTGTTTTAGAGGGGAAACTTTCAACTTATGTTTGGCATAAAGAGCAAGGCTTTCATGCTATTCAAAAACAGCAATTGCATCAGCCCGTGCGAAAAATCAGTATGCATATGATTGGAGGTTAGGATGACTCAGGAATTAAACAACGTGATTAGAGTGAAGATCGAAGCTTTTGGTGCGATTGAACGGCAGTTATCCCCCAATTTAATGCTGCAATGTGAGCCTGATTCATCGGTTACGGTGGTTTTAAAGGATCTCGTTGCTCAATACCCAGCTGTCCACACGTTATTGGAGCGCTGTGCCTGTGCAATCGGTGAAGACATTATTCCAAGGCAGACCATTTTAAGTCGAGATTGTACTTTGGTGTTGTTGTCCCCTGTGGCAGGAGGTTGATATGGAATTAAAACAATTTCCACGGATTCAAACAGTGACTTTTAGCCAAAATGACTTTGATGGCATCCAGCATTTTCCTGAGTGTGGCGGCATAGGCATATTCATTGGTACGGTGCGGAATCATCATCAAGGCAAAGCTGTAAAAGCATTAAAATATACCGCTTATGCACCTGTCGCTGAAAAAATGATTCGTCAAATCGAACAAGAGATCCAATTAAAATATGGCGTGTCCTACGTTCGGGTGGTGCATCGCATTGGTGCTTTAGATATTGGCGAGATAGCCATTATTGCGATGGCTTATGCCGCGCACCGTCGTGAAGCCTTCCAAGCCTGCGAGGAAGCGGTGGAACGGGTGAAACATGAAGTTCCTGTGTGGAAAGAGGAGTTTTATGTGGATGGTACCAGTCAGTATGTCGAGGGCTGTTGTATTCGAACAGATCATGAAGCGCCAAAACCTCATAGCCATGAGCATTGCGAGCATGTACATGTTCATCCCTAGTAAATGCATCATGCAATGCCAATATTTACCAGTAACCCGTTTAAGATTTGGATAATGGAAATTTAGTAACAGTTGCGTATGAATGAAAAGTGGCGAGATAATTGAAAGAAAAATCTTCTGAAAACTTTATGAAAAATAATGCTTAGGTTAAGATGATCCATTCTTATATTTGAAGTCTTTTGAATCGCTATGCAACCATTTGTTCTATATAACTCAGAGCAACGCAAAAAAGTAGAATTCGTACCTCGTGTTGAGGGGCATATTGATATGTATGTCTGCGGTATGACGGTGTATGACTACTGTCATATTGGACATGCGCGCGTGATGGTTGCATTTGACTATATTATTCGCTTCCTGCGTAGCCAAGGTTGGAGCGTTAAATATGTACGTAACATTACCGACATTGACGACAAAATCATTAAACGTGCCAATGAAAATGGCGAGTCGATTACTCAGTTGACAGACCGCTTTATTCAAGCGATGAATGAAGATGCTGAAAATTTAGGCTGCCTACATCCAGATGAAGCACCGCGTGCAACGGATTATATTGATCAAATGCAAAGCATGATTGGTAATCTGGTTGAAAAGGGTACAGCTTATCCATCTGCCAATGGTGATGTGTATTTCCAAGTGGAAAAATTCGCTAAATATGGTCGTCTTTCAGGACGTAAACTGGAAGATATGCAAGCGGGTGCATCTGAACGTGTCGATGTTGAAGTTGAGAAAAAACATCCCTTTGACTTTGTACTTTGGAAACATGCCAAAGAAAATGAACCTGCATGGGCTTCGCCGTGGGGCAAAGGGCGTCCGGGCTGGCATATTGAATGTTCTGCTATGTCGACTTGCTGCCTAGGGAACCATTTTGACATTCATGGTGGTGGTTCAGACTTGATGTTCCCGCACCATGAAAATGAAATTGCACAGTCTGAGGCTTCAACTGGCGAGCAGTATGTCAACTACTGGATGCATGTCGGTTTCATCAACGTTGATGGCGAGAAAATGTCGAAGTCATTGGGCAATTTCTTTACCATTCGCGATGTGATGGATAAGTTCCACCCTGAAGTGATTCGCTACTTCATTGTGTCATCACACTATCGTAGCCCTGTGAACTTCTCTGATGTTGCTTTAAAAGAAGCAAAAACAGCACTGTCACGTTTCTATCATTCATTCAAAGCTTATCAACAAGCCTATGGCGATACACAAGTCGATACCTTAGATGAAACATTGCTTGAGCGTTTCAATAGTGCCATGCGTGATGACTTCAATACCGCTGAAGCCATTGCGGTATTGTTTGAAGTGAACAAAGAATTGAACCGTGCCGTGAAAGAGCAACAAGCGGAACAAGCGGCGATTTACTATGCAACTTTGCGTCATTTAACCAATATTTTAGGTTTGGTTCAGCACAATGTTGAAGAGTTCCTGAAGTCTGATATTGGGCAAGAGGCTTTGGCTTTGTCTGAAGAGCAAATTGAATATTTGATTCAACAACGTCAAGATGCGAAAAAAGCTAAAGAGTTTGCCAAAGCAGATGAAATCCGTCAGTCCTTGTTGGATCAGGGCGTTGTTTTGGAAGACACCCGTCAAGGGACAATTTGGCGTCGTGCTGATTAATTCAGCAATTGCATTATAGAGTGTTGACAGTTTGATGAAACTCTCTATAATGCACATCCATATTGCGGGAATAGCTCAGTTGGTAGAGCACAACCTTGCCAAGGTTGGGGTCGCGAGTTCGAGTCTCGTTTCCCGCTCCAAAATTTAAAAACCTCAAGTTCAACTTGGGGTTTTTTTATACCTGTAATTTGAGTGTATTGAAAATAATTCATTTAAATGTGAAATTATCTCGGCGTTTCAGCCCATAATTTTGACAAAAATATGCTTAAATTATTCATCCTAATTTGTGAATAAAATTGTGTTTCTTCAACCCCATAGCACTGTAGTACCGACCGAAGATCGAGACTATCCTGAATGGCATTTGGGACGAGAACGCTATGCACTTTGGTATATTGAAGTGGATGATCCCGTTTTGATCAGTTATTTAACACAGCTTCGTGAGCAGTTTTCAGGTCTACTTTATCAACCAAACCAACGGCAGTTCCATATCACTTTATTTGTTGCTGGTTTTTGGGTGGAACAGGTGACACAGTCGGATGACTTTAGTCGAGCGCAACTGACTCAGCAGATTGAACGCCTTAAAAATTTAAAACTAGAATCTTTTCAGTTACAGATGGGTGAATTAAATAGTTTTGAAAGTGCCTTATTTTTAAAAGTGGATGATACCGCAGGCGTGTTGGATAAAATTAGAAAGACATTGCTGCAAACCTCGCAGGAAGTCGCAGCATTAAGTTATTGTCCACATATTACATTAGGTCTATACCGTGAAGCGGTGAGTAGTGATCATATATTGGCACGAATGGCTGAAATTGAAGATATCAACTCTAGCTTAAACATCTCAAAGCTCACGTTTGGTTTTTATCAGGCCCATGTGCTACAAGGGCTATTGTTTTCACATGCACAAATTGAGTTGGGGAATGCGCAATGCAGCTGATTTTAGGTGGTGCACGTTCGGGGAAAAGCCGCTTGGCGGAGCAGATTGCACAACAGTTGGCGCAGCCTGTGGTTTATGTGGCAACTGCACAAGCCTTGGATGGAGAAATGCAAGCGCGTATTCAACACCATCAGCAACAACGACCCGAAGATTGGGGGCTGTGTGAAGAACCCATTTATCTTGCCGAACAGTTGGTCAAATTAGATCGCCCAAACCAAACCATTTTGGTCGATTGCCTGACCTTATGGATGAGTAATTTACTGATGCATACTGACCCAGATTTACAAGTTCAGGAATGTCAGAAGTTGTTAGATGTAGTCGGAAATTTACAGTCCGAGCTGATTTTAGTGAGTAATGAAACAGGCTTAGGTGTGGTTCCTATAGGACAAATTAGCCGACGCTTTGTCGATGAAACAGGGCGATTGCATCAGCAGTTAGGTCAAATCGCTCATAAAGTGGTGTTCTGCGTGGCAGGATTTCCAATGATTTTAAAAGGAGAGCAAGTGTGAGTTGGTGGTTAGAAGCATGTCAAAGTCCGAGTGAGTCTGTATTGGCTCAAGCCCTAGCACGCCAGTCACAGTTGACCAAACCGACAGGCTCGTTGTCGGAGCTTGAATCGGTTGCAGTGACTTTAGCCAGTTTGCAAAACACTGTAAAACCCAAGATTGACCGCCCATGGATTACGATTTTTGCAGGTGATCATGGGGTGATGGAAGAAAATATTTCTGCCTATCCACAAGCGGTGACGCGTCAAATGTTGCAGAACTTCGCAACTGGCGGGGCGTGTATTAGTGTGATTGCCAAAGAGTATCAAGCCAAGTTACAAGTCATCGACTGTGGTTCAGTCGGTGAAGCGTATGAATATGTCGGGGTTGAACGCCACTGCATCCGCGCGGGGACGGCTAACTTTGCTCAAACCCAAGCCATGACTGAAGCTGAATGTGAAGCAGCTTTTGCTTTGGGGCAAAAAAGTGTGGAAGATGCCATCGCTTATGGGGCAGATATCTATGTCGCGGGGGAGATGGGCATTGGAAATACCTGTTCAGCCTCAGCCGTGGCTTGTTTTTTATTGGCTGAACCCGCTGAAAAGCTCACGGGTGTTGGAACAGGTATCCGTACTGAACAATTGATACATAAAAAACAGGTGATTGACCAAGCACTTTCACTGCATGCGCAATATGTCGGGAACGATCCGTTTAAAGCCTTATGTGCCGTGGGTGGACTTGAAATTGCAGCCATGACAGCTGCGTATATTCGCTGTGCACAATTGGGTCTACCGATAGTGGTGGATGGGTTTATCAGTACTGTTTCGGCATTGCTCGCAGTACGCTTAAATCTACAGGTTCGTGCTTGGATGCTCTTTGGGCATCAGTCGGCTGAATATGGTCATGTACGTTTGTTAGAAGAACTTAAAGCGATGCCTTTATTGAAGCTGAATCTGCGTTTAGGTGAAGGCAGTGGAGCAGGGGCCGCACTGGGGTTGATCAAGCTAGCCTGTCGCTTACATAATGAAATGGCGACATTTGCTGAAGCAGCCGTGATTGGTGAGAAAGTTTAGAGATGTTGTATTTAGATTTTCTGCGCCACGGCGAAACCAGCTTAAGTCATACTCTACGGGGTAAAACGGACGATGCTTTGACGGCGAAAGGATGGATGCAAATGCAGTCTACTATTGCTCATGCTGAGCAGGTTAGTCAGGCGTGGGATGTCATTTATAGCTCACCATTACAGCGCTGTCGTCTGTTTGCAGAGGAGTGGGCGGAGCAAAAACAGCTCCCTTTGTATATAGAACCGAATTTGCAAGAAATGGATTTTGGAGAATGGGAAGCTCAGCCGACCGAGCGACTCTACCAACTCTTTCCAGATGAATTGGCTCAATTTTGGCAAACGCCGTTAAGTTTTACACCGCCTCAGGCAGAAAGCTTATTGGCATTTAAAAGCCGTGTTCTCGAGTCTGTAGAGACCTTGACCCAGCAAATGCATAAGCAGGGCTGGCAACGGGCGTTGATTATTTCTCATGGCGGCGTAATCAAATTATTAAAATGCCAAGCGCTGAAGCAAAATGATAACGATCTTTTAAAAATGTCAGCAGAGTTGGGACAATTGAACCGCTTTGTATTCGATCAAGGACAACTTCAGTTTATTCAAAGTGAGGATGTGTAATGACACCTTTTTGGATTGCACTGCAGTTTTTAACGACGTTTCCAGTTCGTTTAAGCACAATGCCAACGCCTCAGCAAAATGCGCAAGCACTGTTATTTTATCCTGTGGTGGGTTTGCTCATAGGAGCCATTCTGTATGGGATAACCCTGTTATTGTATGCTTTGCCACTTGTGCTGTTAAGCAGTGTGATTCTGGTGCTATGGATTTGGCTGACGGGTGGTTTGCATCTGGATGGTTTGGCCGATACCGCAGATGCTTGGGTCGGTGGTTTTGGCGATAAAGCACGCACACTTGAGATCATGAAAGATCCGAGTTGTGGGCCGATAGGTGTACTCAGCCTTGTCATTGTATGCATATTAAAGTGGTCTGCACTGTATGTGTTATTGCAGCAGCAGTGTTATAGCACACTCATTTTATTTCCTGTCTTAGGGCGTCTTGTGCCGCTATTTTTCTTTTTAAGCACAGACTATGTGCGTGCTAAAGGACTCGGCAGCCAGTTGGGCCAACATTTAGCACGACCAATTGCAATGGCACTTTTACTGCTGATACCTTTGGTGGCTTTGTATTGGACATGGATTGGTGTTGTGGTGATTGCCACTTTTTATCTGGTATTATGGTATTTGCGGTATAAATTTATACAGCGTATTGGTGGTGTGACGGGAGATACCATTGGTGCCAGTATTGAAATAATTGAATTAGCGACATTGTTTAGCTTTGTGGTGGCTACTTTTTATTTCACTTAAGTTAAGAAATTAATAAGAGCCTCTCAGCGTGAAAGATGTGCAGTCATACGTGGTCGAAAGAAAAAATAATAAAAAGGGAGCGAGCTATATGCACTTGAAACAAAGGTCTTCCATCATCAGCAAAACACATTTGTAGATATGTTGTGAAAATCCAAAGATTTCCGCGCTAGTTGTCTACAGAGATATGATAAAATTGCGAAAATTATTTTTATGTGCTGACGTTTCATTTCGTCACACGGTTCAGGTAAAACAACGTTGAATTCTGAAAATATGTCAAATCCCATTGATTTCCAAAAAGTTGCTTTAGAAACACTAGAGATAGAGCGTCAGGCACTCTCGGTGCTTGCTAAGCAAATTGATGATCGTTTTAGCCGTGCATGTGAAATTATCTTAAAGTGCAAAGGTCGCTTAGTCATTACTGGCATGGGGAAATCAGGGCATATTGGCCGAAAAATGGCAGCCACCTTTGCCTCTACAGGTACGCCATCATTCTTTATGCATCCTGGTGAAGCGGGGCATGGTGATTTAGGGATGTTGGTTGCAGGTGATGTGCTGATTGCGATTTCAAACTCGGGTAAGAGTGATGAAATCATGATGCTGATGCCTTTGATCAAATATTTGGGTGTGCCTTTAATTACCATCAGTGGTGATGAGCGTGGGCCGATGCCACAGAATGCTGATGTGGCGCTGACGTTGGGCAATATTCAAGAAGCTTGTCCATTGGGGCTAGCACCAACATCAAGTACAACGGCGACTTTAGCCTTGGGTGATGCATTGGCTGTTGCACTGTTAGATGCACGCGGGTTTACTTCAGATGACTTTGCACGCTCGCATCCTGCGGGTGCTTTGGGTAAACGCTTGTTATTACATGTGAAGCATTTAATGCACACTGGAGACGAACTACCGAAAGTGTCTCCAGATACAGCAATGAACAAAGTTCTGTACGAAATCTCTAACAAACGCCTAGGTTTAACCACAATTGTGGATGAAAATGACTGTCTATTGGGGATTTTTACTGATGGTGATTTACGCCGTTTGATTGATAAACAGCAAGGTTTCGATGTGAACTTGGCGGTGTCTGATGTGATGATTAAGAGCCCGCTGACGATTTCACCGGAAGCACGTGCTGTTGAAGCATTAGAGCGAATGAATGAAAAGAAAATTAACCAATTTGTCGTTGTTGATGATAGCAATAAAGTCATTGGTGTTTTGAGTATGCATGACCTGATTCAAGCTGGGGTAAATTAAAAATGGCTTCTTATATTTTGTTAGAACAAGCGCGTTATGTAGAAGCTCTAGTTTTGGATGTTGATGGTATTTTAAGTGATGGTTTTGTGACTTTGACCAACTCGGGGGACGAAATCAAATCTTTCGATATCCGTGATGGCTTAGGTATGAAACTGGTTCAGCAAGCTGGTGTGAAAGTGATTATTATCACAGGACGTAAAAGTCAGATCGTAGAAAAACGGATGTCTGATTTGGGCGTGGACCTTGTTTATCAAGGCCGTGAAGACAAAGGTGTTGCACTGCGCGAGGCTTGTGCAAAATTTGGTATTTCACCTGAAGATTGTTTATACATGGGTGATGACTGGCCTGACCTATCTGCATTTGCCATTGCAGGCATGAAAGTGACCGTGCCAAATGGTCATTTAGAAGTACGTCGTCGTGCCGATTTGGTAACTCAAGCGATGGGTGGACGTGGCGCGGTACGTGAAATCTGCGATATGATTTTACAAGCCAAAGGTGTATACGAAACTTTACTTGAAAAGTACACCGCAGTCCCGCATTAATCTGTATGCATGCATGAGAGTTTAGTTAACATTTATGGATACTAAAGTTTTATATATCACTGCTGTAGCCATTGCGGCTATCAGTAGTGGTTATTACTATTACAGTGGAAAAGGGCAAAAGCTCGAGGTCGATGGTGCGCAAAGCATGACCTATTCTGCTGAGCAGATCCAACTGACTCAAACAGATGAGCAGGGTCATTTATACGTCCGTGCAAAAGTAGATCGTCTTGAGCAGGACATGCAAAAGAAGACCTCTAAGTTAGAAAACTTAAATGCTGAGATGTATAAAGATGGAAAAGTGGATGCAACTTTCTATGCCAAGCAAGCCAATGGCATCAACGACAACGAAAAAGTCGTTCTGACAAACCAAGTGGTTGCAAAGAAAATGTTGGATCAAGGTCAGATGCAGTTTGAGACAGCAGAACTGACTGCGTTTCCACAGACGCGTGAACTTGAATCTCAGCATCAAGTGGTTGTTACGACACCACAAGCAGAATTTGTTAGTCAGGGCTTAAAAGCGAATTTAAATACGGGTCAATATGACTTTTTCCATATTCGAGGGAAGTATGAACCATAATCCAAAATTTTCTATTTCGAAAACTTTCCTCAAGCAAACACTTGCACTGAGTTTAGGTGTGGCTGTTTCAACTTTTGCTTTGGCATTGCCAAGTGACCGTAGTAAAGCGATTTCGTTGGTGGCAGATCGTGCAACTTTTAATGAAAAAACGGGTGTTACGACGTACACAGGCAATGTCATCATTGAACAGGGTACGATGAAACTACAAGCGGATTCGATTGTTGCCAATTTAAATCAAACCCGTCAAATTAGCACCATTACGGCCAATGGTAAGCCTGCACGTTTCCAACAACAAGTTAGTACCAACAAAGGTATTGCCAAAGGTCAGGCGCAAAAAATTATTTATAATGCAGAAACAGGCATTATTACCTTATCGGGCAGTGCACTTCTAGAACAAGATGGTGCCAGTATTCGCGGTAATACATTGCGTTATAGTATGAATAAAGGTGATATCGAAGCGATTGGTACACCAAATAACAGTGGTTCGTCGAGTGGTCGTGTTAAGATTGTGATCCCACCTTCAGGTTCTCAATCCTTCCCAGGAGCGCGTGACTAATGGAGCAAACTCTCAATCAGCCACAAACCCTATGTATTAAGCATCTCGCGAAAAACTACAGTAAGCGTTGGGTAGTGAAAGATGTATCTTTTAGCATGCAAAGCGGACAAATCGTAGGTTTACTGGGCCCTAATGGTGCTGGGAAAACCACCAGTTTCTATATGGTGGTTGGACTGGTGCGTATGGACAAAGGTGAAATTCATCTTGATGACCTAGATATGTCTGATTTGGCCATGCATGAACGTGCGCGTAAAGGTATTGGTTACTTACCTCAAGAAGCATCAATTTTTAGAAAACTCACTATTTCTGAAAATATTATGTCGATTTTGGAAACGCGCAAAGATCTAAATAAAGAACAACGTAAACAGCGTCTGCATGAATTGCTGGCCGATTTCAAAATTAGCCATATTAAAGATTCATTGGGTATGAGTGTGTCAGGTGGTGAACGTCGTCGTGCTGAAATTGCACGTGCACTGGCAGCCGATCCAAAATTTATGTTGCTCGATGAGCCTTTTGCTGGGGTTGACCCAATTTCAGTGGGTGACATTAAAGATATTATTCGTACTCTAAAAGACCGTGGTATTGGCGTTCTTATTACGGATCATAACGTTCGTGAGACTTTGGCGATTTGTGAACGTGCTTATATCGTGAGTGAGGGTGCGGTGATTGCTGAAGGCTCTCCAGATGAAATCTTAGCCAATGAAACCGTGCGTCAAGTTTATCTTGGTGATGACTTCACTGTATAAGCTTTTTCTGCGTCAATGAAAATAATTGGCGCAGATTTCCCTTTCATATTTTTAATCCATCGCTTTGTATTGAATTAAGAATAGGGCATTCCTTTATATTCAAACCGCGCGCCCTGCCATCCTTTTGAAATCGCTTTTTCAGCATGCTTCACAGTATGCATATCTTTTTATTTCGTATTGGCTTAATGCGAAAAGCCATTTTCATACGATAGCTGATTGAAAATACGTTATAATTTTTTGTGAATTTTTTTAAAATTACGCTATGCCATTTACCATCTCTAGTTTAGTGAGCTATGAAGAAGACATTAAAAAAAGTCGTTTTCAAGCTTTTGCTGTGCCTGTAGAAAATGAACAAGCCGTTAAAGATTTTCTAGAGCAATATAAAGATATCAGTACCACGCATCAGTGCTGGGCATGGAAAATTGGTCATAATGTTCGTTTTAATGATGACGGTGAACCTTCAGGTACTGCAGGTCGTCCTATTTTAGCGACCATTGAAGGAAATGAACTGACCAATGTTTTGGTTTTGGTCAATCGTTGGTATGGTGGTGTCAAGTTAGGCACAGGCGGGCTGGTACGTGCTTATGGTGGAACTGCAGGGCAGTGTTTACTATTGGCTGAAAAAATAGAGCTCATTGAGAAGAAAAAAGTGCATTTTGCCTGCCAATTTAATGAATGGGCGATTTTCCAGTATGAGCTGAATAGCCAGCAGATTGAATTTAATGAGCAATATACTGCGGATGGCGTGCTTGTGGAGGCATTATTACAAGTGCATCAGATTGAAGCGCTCGCTCTTAAAATACAAGATGTGACCCGTGGACGTGAAGCCTTAAAAATTGTGGATGACCATCATGACTGATCCCTTATTAAAATATCGTGAGCAGCATAAGCATCGCTTAAACTATATGCCCTGGTTGTATTGGTCGCTCAAGCCTAAAAACCGTGTGTGGGCTGAAGTATGGCAGCAAGAATACCAAGCTTATCTAATGGAAATGGAAACCGTTGAAATTGGTCAAAACTGTTTTATTTCTCCATTGGCACACATTTTTGCAGAGCCTGGTCGTAAAATTGTCATTGGGGACAACACTTTTATTGCTGCCGATTGTACTTTGCATGGGCCTCTAGAGATTGGCAGCGAAGTCGCGATCAACCACCATTGTATTTTAGATGGTGGTCGTGTGGGGATTAAGTTACATGATCAAGTGCGTATTGCAGCCTATTGTCACTTATATGCCTTTGATCATGGCATGGCGCTCAGTGATCCGATTTATCAACAACCTGTGCGTTCACAAGGGATAGAAATTGGTCGGGATGTTTGGTTGGGTGCACATGTGGGCGTGAAAGATGGGGTGAAAATTGGTGCACATGCTGTAGTGGGGATGAATAGCATGGTGACTAAAGATATCGCCGAGCAATCGATTGTTGCTGGAAATCCTGCACAGTTTATCCGTTTACGTGATTAAGATATCAAAGAATATTGAACATTTATCAATACTTAATTACATAAAAACCTGCCATCAAAAAAAAAGATATGCTAAGTTTAGAACAACAATGAGACCTTATACCAAATGCGGTGTAATGAGAGGCGATAATGAAACGAGTCATTGCATGTATTGATTCTTCCCCTTGTATCAATGCTCTAGCAGAAGCTGCGGCATGGATTGCAAAACAGACGGGGCGGGAATTGGTCCTTTTACAAGTTTTGGATTATTATCCTGCAAGTTATCACTTAGGTGAAATTAGCGGGGTAATTGGATTTGAAAGCAATGCAATGTTGCTCAAAGAGCTGGCTGAATTAGAGCAAAAACAAAGTGAACTTGCGCTCAGTTACAGCAATAATCTACTCGATCATATTTCTAAACTTATTCTCGAAACGCATGGCCTGCATACGACACATATTCAAGAAAAAGGTGATTTTCTAGAGCAAAGTTTTAACTTATTGCATGAAGATGACATTGTGGTGATTGGCCGTGTGGGTGAGAAATCGGCTGAACGCAATAAACCACTGGGCAGTAATGTTGAGAACTTTATCCGCGGAGCAAATTGTACCGTCATGACGGTAGGCGATAGCTTTAAGCCACCAACGCGCTTCATCTTTGCCTATGAGTATTCACCGACCTGTGTGAAGATGATGAAGCGGATTGCGCAAAGTGATCTACTGCGCCTCTTACAATGCCATTTGGTCTATGTCGGTGACCACCCTGAAATTTTAAGAGAACCTGAACAGTATTTGAAAGATGCAAATTTGGATGTGATTACAGAATATCGTTACGGCGACGTGGCTGAAAATATTCTGGAATACCAAAATGAGCATGGCATACAACTGATTGTGCTTGGTGCATTCAGCCACAGTAAAATTCATCAGTTCTTCTTGGGCAGTATTGCAACCACCATTTTTAGGAATGCCAAAGTTCCCTTACTGGTGGCCCGTTAATTTAGAGTGAATTCTCTAAATTGGAACTGTTTTATCCATAGTTATCCGCATTAATTGTGGATAACTATATGGACAGTAAATGTAAGTTTATAATTTATATAAGCTTAAATTAATCGATTGTTTTTTAATCTAAGTTTTGGCTTATTTTACAATGGCTAAGGCAAATCCATCATGTCCTTTGCTACCGACCGTTTGAAGTGCGGTGCATGACAAAATTTTCGGATGGTTTTGCATCGCTTTGAACATATCTCGAATCCCTTCAATACTTGGTTTATGATTTTCAGGATTGATAATATCGCCTGCACGAATCACGTTATCGAGGAAAATCAAAGTACCTGAATGAGATAGGTTCAGGCTTAATTCCAAATACTCTGGGTAGCTTTGTTTATCGGCATCAATAAAAATAAAGTCGAAAGGTTCAATGTCTGCAGGCAGTGATTTAAGGATATCTGCTGCACGTCCACATTTGAGTTCAATGGTTTGTTTGAGCTGAGCTTTGTTGATATTTTCTTGGCCCATCGCGGCATGCGTATCACGACCTTCAATCGTTAAAATATAACCATCTTCAGGTAAGGCGCGCGCTAACCACATGGTGCTATAGGCAGCAAAAGTGCCGAGCTCAAGTACACGTTTGCATTGATTCATTTGAATCAGCATTTGTAAAAGCATGCCTTGGTTCGGTGCAACAGCTAAGTGATCTGGAAAACCATGCTTCTCTGTATTTTCTAAAGTTTGCAGTAAAATGGGGTCTTCAGGAATTAAATGTGCATCGATATAGTTATCAATCTCTGTCCACATTTGTTGCATAGCATGTTCACCTTGGTTGCGATGTGGAGCATTTTAAACTTTTATTTTCAGAGTGCAATTTTTCCGACCATATTTGTTGAAATCAATGCTCAAAAAAAAAGAGGTCATATTGACCCCTTTTAATTTTTAAAGATTAGTAACTACACATCGAAGAATTGCGACTGAGGTCTGGGCCCCATGTACGATATCCTTGTGTATCAATGTGAATCTGGCCAGAAGCATATAAACCTAAGCCCATGTTCAAGCTCTGACCATGTTGGGTCCAAAATTGGCATAGACGATATTTTGTATTTTCAATATAAGCATAATCTTCGGGTTGCGGGTTTTCAGACCCAATTCGAAAATCGATGGCAGAATTGAATAAGTGGCGTGACGAGTTTGCACCGCCAGCACATTGGTTTAAAGGCAGATCTCGATAAACTGAAGTGACTTCAAAATCGGTCAGTACTTTGGCTGCAACTAAGTATTTAAAAACTTTTAAGGTCGCAATTTGGTTTTTCCAAAGTTCACGGTTTGGAATCATGTACTGTGAACGACCACATTTTTGCCAATCACGCGCTGTTCTGAGCAGTTCAAAGCTTGGGATGATATTTCCCACACCATTGCGTTCAAGAAAAACTTCATACTCACGTACGCGTGCTAGCGTGTCACCGACAGACATCCATGAATTGTAGTTATAAGGAATAATTTTAGGTGGAGCAGGGCGGTCAAAACTAATTTTCTCTTGCGGGATAAAAATACGTTTTCCATCAGGAGTTGTGATGGTCTGTCCTTTGTGGGATGAAGTCGTACAGCCAATCATCACCAAGGGGATTATGCTAACCGCAAATAATCCCTTTAAAAATTTCTTCATTATAGAAATCAAATATTTAAAAAATACGCCTATTATTTTAATCCAAATTTGTGAGGAAAAATTGGAAATATTGCAATCAAATGTGTGTTTTAGGTATAAAAAAAGATCAGCTTATGCTGATCTTTTTCTGGCTTACTTTTCTAAGTATTGTAACTTATCTGCTTTACCGTTCCATTCTTCACGGTCAGCAGGTTGGTCACCAATCTGGGTAATGTTCGGCCAAGTTTGTGATAACTCAGCATTTAGTTCAATAAATACTTCTTGACCTTCTGGCAGTTCATCTTCAGAGAAAATTGCATTTGCTGGACATTCAGGTTCACAAAGTGCGCAATCGATACATTCATCCGGATTGATCACTAGAAAGTTTGGACCTTCATAGAAACAGTCTACTGGACAAACTTCTACGCAGTCTTGATATTTACATTTAATACAATTTTCAGTGACAACAAAGGTCATGGCGAAGGCTACCTAAAAATATGGTTCTAATAACTAATGTGTATTTTAGGCAAAAACAGCACCAACTAACAATTGCTTTTATTGATATTTGTTATTTATATGCGTGAAATAAGACTATGTTTATGATTTTTATTAGAATGTGTATTGATTTTAAAGGGGTTTTTATGGGAGAAATCGAGCTTTAAGAAATTATAGAAAACAATAACTTAAATAATAGTTTTTTAGGTGCAACTTATGTCACATCTGCAAATGGTAAAGAGATTCCAATATCAAAATCATTCCATGTAATTTTTGATCTGAATGCATAGAACTTAGTCATTTATGAGTTGGTATTACTAATCCATTGGTGAACTGATTGTCCTGTATAAAAATTAAGTATGATTGAGTTTCTTGCTGTTAAATTTGATAAAAACTGAACATTCTGGTGAAAACTGCTTTTAACAATAAAAAAGACCGTCATTTTGACGGTCTAAATGAGTTGCTAAAATCGAAAGCGATTATGAATGTAACTGATCTTTCAATGCATAAAGCTGCTGTAAAGCTTCACGTGGGCTTAAGTTATCAACATCAATGCTTTTGAGTAGTTCAAGTGCGGCAGAAGGTTTCTCAATTTCGACTACACGTTCAATAATTTCAAGTTCAGGCGTTTCTATTACAGCAAACAAATCATTTTGAATGACTTTAGGTTTTTGCAGTTGTTGCTTCTCTAAAATTTTCAGACGATTTTGTGCTTCTTTGATCACACTGGCAGGAATACCCGCCAATTTTGCTACCTGTAAGCCGTGACTTTGACTCGCTGGCCCATGTTGGACTTTATGTAACAAAATGAGGTTGCCATTGAGCTCTTTTGCAGTGACATGGTAGTTATCAATTGCAGTTTCTTTCGCCAGCTCGGTCAGTTCAAAGTAGTGTGTGGCAAATAAACATAAGCATTTAATGCGTTTGGTTAAGTCGAGTACGCAAGCCCATGCCAAAGATAAACCATCATAGGTACTGGTGCCACGACCAACTTCATCCATCAAAACCAGCGACTGATTGGTTGCATGATGTAGGATTTGCGAGGTCTCAGTCATTTCCACCATAAAGGTCGATTTGCCTGTAGATAGGTCATCTGCAGAACCAATACGGGTAAAGATTCGATCAATAGGACCTAATACTGCCGATTGGGCAGGCACATATGAACCACAATAGGCCAATAGGCTAATTAAAGCCGTTTGACGCATAAAGGTTGATTTACCGCCCATGTTAGGACCCGTAATAATGGCCATACGGTGGTTGAAATCAAGTGTCGTGTCATTCGGTGTAAATGTGGCTTTGTTCAACGCCTCAACCACTGGATGACGTCCTGCAATAATTTTAACCCCAATTTCAGGACTATACTCAGGACGTGACCAATTACGTAAGCGAGCCTGATGTGCAAAGTTGGCTAAGAGGTCGATCTGCGCAATAGCGCTACTCATCATTTGTAAATGACCAATGTCGGCGCGGAGTTCATCTAAAAGCATTTCGAACAGCATTTTTTCGCGAGCTAATGCACGGGATTCACTCGAAAGCACTTTGTCTTCAAAGGTTTTTAGCTCAGGGGTGATATAACGCTCAGCATTTTTCAAGGTTTGACGACGAATGTAGTGATCAGGTGCTTGCTCGGCTTGTGCACGGGTCAGTTCAATATAATACCCACTGACACGGTTATAACCAATTTTTAAGGTCGAAATTCCAGTATTTTGACGTTCTTGAATTTCAAGGTCGATCAAGTACTGTCCTGCATGATCACGGATTTTACGCAGTTCATCGAGTTCATGATCAAAACCTTCCGCTATCACATTTCCATCTCGTAAAAGCACAGGTGGATGTTCAACGATGGCAGACATTAAACGTTGATGTAAGCCATGGAAATCGCCCAATTCCTCATTCAATTGGCTAATGAGTGCAGACTGTTTGCTTTGGATCACGGGTTGAATGGCATGACGTAAATAAGGGACTTGCGCACAGGCTTGACGCAGCTGTACTAAGTCACGTGGACGGGCACTGCCTAAAGCCACACGGCTGAGAACACGTTCAATGTCTCCAATCTCTTTTAATACTAAACGGACTGGTGATTCATGGTAGCCATCCACAAGACTCTTGGTGGCATCTAAACGTGCGTCTAAGAGCTTGGTATCACGTAACGGTTGCATCAGTGTACGGCTAAGTAAACGTCCACCCATTGCAGTTTGACAGTCATTGATGAGTTGGAATAATGATGTGCCGTGTTCAAACAGAGGCTCAACCAACTCTAAGTTTTTCCGCGTCACAGGATCAAGCGCAATGAAATCACTGCTTTGTTCTAGTTGAATCGAACGAATATGCGGCAAGGCAGTCTTTTGCGTTTCTTTGGCATAATGAATCAGCGATGCTGCTGCTGCTTTGGCAAGCGGCAAATGGTCAATACCGAAACCAGCTAAAGTCGATACAGCAAACTGATCACATAAAGTTTTTTGTGCATTGTTTAAATTAAAGTCGACATTGGGACGGCGTGTTACAGGGCAGTCGAGCAGTTTTTTAATGTGTTCAATGATATTGGGGTCGACAATATTTTCATCGACCAAAATTTCACTTGGCATGAGGCGAGACAGTTCAATACCGAGTTGCTCAAGCTGAAACTCTTGTTGCTGAACTTTGAATAAACCTGCACTCAAATCTAACAGCGCAATACCAATTTCATTTTGTTGTACGCAAAGCGCAACAAGGTTTGAACTTTGATGTGCAGTCAGTAAGGCATCGTCAGTCAGCGTACCCGGTGTAATAATCCGGACAACGCCACGTTCAACAGGGGCTTTACCTGTAACCTCACCAATTTGCTCGCAAATAACGACGGTTTCGCCTTTTTTCACCAAGCGAGCAAGGTAGCCTTCAGCTGCATGGTAAGGAACACCTGCCATAGGGATGGGTTGACCATTGGCTTTGCCACGATGGGTCAGGGTAATTCCGAGAAGTTTAGCGGCCTTATGTGCATCTTCAAAAAATAGCTCGTAGAAGTCACCCATACGATAGAACATCAAAGAGTGCGGATGTTGCATTTTGACGCCCATGTACTGTTGCATCATGGGAGTGAGGGTGGACAAATCAGTTATGATTCCCGAATTGCTCATGTAGGTGAAATCCTTAAATCTTTGAAAATACACAATATAAAAATAGACCGAGCGACACCGCTTACCGTGTGTATTTATGCGCTATGAACAGCTATTGTATGAATGGCAATATCTTAGCAAAATTGAAAACGACTAAACAATAAATCATCTATAAAGCGAACAGTTGTTAAACATCCAAGTGATTATTGCTGTAGGCCTTAGGCGTAAAGCAAAAATAAAAAAGCCTAAACAGATGTTTAGGCTTTTTTATTTTTAAGGCTTATACAGACCGAGTTCAGTCAGGTGCAACCGCAGGATACGACGTAACTCCAGAACAGCTTCAGGCGTTTCTTGAATAGAATGTCCCCCTTTAATAATCTTCTCAGACAATGCACCATCTAGATGGGCACTCGTATAAGGTACGACATCGTCTGTAATGATATTGAGGTCATCACTTTTGGTCGCATTCCCCATGATGCTGTGGAATTTCATGCCTTTGTATGGAACGACGTTTTTAGTTAACCGAGTAAAATTAGAGTTTTTGCTGAGATCACTTGGTCCATTTTGAATGAGTCCATTATCGACATCTTTAATGAAGGCTTGTAGGTCAGGGTCACTACTTTGTATAACATCGGTCAGTGCCCCCAAAAATGCACCTGGTAGACGAATGACTTTACGTGCCGCAAGGGTAAACCAGCGGTCAGCAAACTCTGTCCCACGATGTGGTGCTGCCAAGAAAATGGCCCGACTAAAGTTTGGAATCGGTTGAATGTCGAGGCGTGATTTAAAAAGAGGGTCATTTTTAAATTGTTGCGCACGTCGATTGGGTAGCAGTTTCATTGCCGCAGGGGTTAAGTCAGCATCGCTTACCAAAAGCCGCGCAATAATACCGCCCATACTATGACCCACTAGCACGGCATCCTTTTTGGCAGGCGCTTTGCTATCGACTAAATTAAAACTTTGTTGAATGATTGCATAGATTTGGAAACGACTTTCCAAAATTGGCATATTGGTCGAGTAGAACACTTGCCAGACTTGATAGTGTTCACGTAGCACGGGGTCGCCCATGACATCATTCGTCAAACGAATCCATGCCTCTGGACTACTGGCTAGTCCGTGAACGAGCACCACCACTTTTTTATTTGGGTTGTACGGCTCAAGCATGTATAGGTGCGGCATAGTGAGGCGTGCATCACGATCAATCAGTGATAAATACGCGGCTTTACCTAAATTGTTTTGTGCCAACCATAAGCCATAAGGTGCAGAAAAGTTTGCAGCAAGAGGGTAACTTTTACCTGCAATTTTCGCAGATTCAAACTTATAGGGATCATAAGCTGAGATTTCAAACTCAGGGTTGTTTAAGATCTCATCGATACTGGATGCAGAGCGTGGCTGTGCGGTAATAGTTGCCGCTAAATAACGGGCATTGTGAATGTTGGGATTACGACCGTTGGTGTACTGATAATGCAGTGGATCGACAATATATTTGGCTTTTTCAGGTGAGGTATCGTTGTGCTCGGGTGGGAGGACAATCAGAAACTCTGAACCAAAACCATCGCGACGTGTGATAGAGCGCAGGCCTGAGAAGTTCATATTGTAAGTTGACATTAGTTGTTCAACTTGACGGTTTTTTAAAAGTGGGTAGTTGTCATAATTAATACGGTAAATACTTTGCCCCACTTTTATTTGATTACCGACTTCTGCTGGTCCATGGCGTAAGCCATAACTATTTACAAGTTTAGCGATAGCTTGGTTATAAAAGTCACGGAGTTGGACTTGACGGTTATCAAAAATACGGTCTTGGGGGCCACGTTTGGTGTTAAACATGTATGCATAACTGTAGCGAATACTTTTATCCAACATGCCGAGTTGTTGATCTAGGCAGCTTTGGTAGTTTTGTTTTTGTAGCGCTTTTTTTTCTTCAGACTGGGTCTTGGCTAAAATACTCACTTTACAGGCAGATGATTTTTCTAAGGAAATTGCTTTAGCGAGATACAGTTCGCTGGCAGTAGAGAGGAGCTGTTCATCTTGAATTTGTGGAATTTGTTTGAGTTCGCTGACACATTCTTCAGGTTGCTCTGAACAGATTTTGGCTTCTCGACCTGTCATAGACAGCACGTTTAGACTCGCTTCACTGAGCTTATCCCGCGTTAAAATACTTTCACGCTCATTGGTAATCGTGACGTTCAGTGATTGATTTTTCACACTGACCACTTGGCAACCACTCAAAAGCGAAACGAGAGTGGTCATCATCAAGGTGCTACGGATGTATTTAGGCATAAAAAGCGTCGACTACCGTTTATTCTTTTGAATTTTTTAAATCATACGATAATTCTCGGATTTATCAATTCGCCTAAAATAAAAATAGACCGAAAATTCGGTCTATTTTTAGGTACATCATAAATGATGGGATTATTTTGCAGTATTTAGAACTTGCCAAACATTCCAACGACCTTGTTTTTCAATTTCATTAATCAAGCGATCCGCAACTTCAGCTTCTTGCGGATATTTCAGCTTGTAGTTTTTCAAGGTTTGCACCGCATTTTTCTTTTGTTCCATCGCGATGTAGTTATTTGCTGTCGCTAAATAGGCTTCTTGAACACCAGATTTCATTGCTTTATCGAGGTATGGCATCGCTTCACGTTGACCACCACCTTCAGACAAGGCAAAACCGAACCAGAAGTTTGCTTCAGGGTCTTCTTGGTTAATTTTTAAAATACGCTGTGCATAAGCCAAAGACTTGGTGGTATAGACTGAACCAAGGTCTAAATTACGTGCCATAACGCTAGCTTTGAACGCACGAACCAGTACATCAAATGAAGCATTGTCTTTCGACGCTAACGTATCGAGCTGTTGTGTCACTTCTTTTAGTTTTAACTCAAAACCTTTACGTTCTTGGCGTTCTGTAAAGCGTGGTGGGTAGTGACGGGCTTTGCCTTCAACCAACTGTAAGAAGTCATCAATTTCAGTAATGTCGACTTCATTGTCGCCCGCCAGTACGGCAAACTTCAACTGACGGTCTTTGCTGTTTACGGTTGGAATAATCAGTTTATTGGTGTCTAAAACCAGTTTTTTAGATGGATCGTCAGAGCGAGTCACTTCCATTTTAGTTACGGGTTGAGCCGCTGCTTTTTTTAAGTTAATTTCAAATGGAGGTGGCGCATCATAATTAAATGGATTGAGTGCATAAAATGGTGCAGTTAATTCAGGCTCTGTAAAAACGATGGTATCGCTATTGTTCTTCGTTGGGTTTGAGCTACACGCTGTTAAAAACGAGACAGCAAGAACAGCAACCGCTAAGGGTTTAAGCATCATAAGGTTCATCCATTCATTATTTTAAGAAGTGGTATAAAAGGCATGTTCGTCAGTCTAAAAAAACTCTGATGAACATGCAAGGTTTGCTATAGGCAGGGTTTCAAAAACTAACACTTTTCATGTTTAGTCATTGGATGGTAGGCTTTGAGCTTCACATTCGCGGCGTACATCTTCCAAAATTTTCAATTCTTCAGCACTAAAGGGTTGTTCATTTTGTTGTTGCTTTTTAAAAGTTGGATCAAGCAAAGACAAACGTTGGCATAGGGTGCTCATCCGTTTCTCATTCAGCTGAATACGGTCAAGTAGAACACGCATACCTTCAAGAATTGGATCAGACTGGTCTTGCGTTGCAGCATAAGGTTGGAAACCAATACTTTCTGCATAATCGCGACGACGTGTTTCTGCTTCATCTTTCGGTTTATCTTTAGAAATAAAGCGTGCAGGGTTACCAACTGCTGTGGTGTCGGCTGGAACTGCTTTGGTGACGACTGCATTTGAGCCGACTTTCGCATTTTTACCAACAGTAAAAGGGCCTAAAATTTTAGCACCAGCACCAACCACCACACCGTCTTCTAAGGTCGGGTGACGTTTGCCTTTATTCCATGTGGTTCCACCTAAAGTGACACCGTGATATAAGGTCACATCGTCGCCAATTTCAGCGGTTTCACCAATCACGACGCCCATGCCATGGTCAATAAAAAAACGACGACCAATTTTAGCACCCGGGTGAATTTCAATACCTGTTGCAAATCGGCTAAAAGAAGATAATAAACGAGCTGAGCCTTTACATTCTTTTTTCCATAACTCATGCGCCATGCGGTGCATGATCAAGGCATGAATGCCTGGATATGTGGTTAGAACTTCTAAAGTGTTTCGTGCCGCAGGATCGCGCGCGAATACAGCTTGTATATCTTCTTTGAGCTGTTTAAGCATTAGATTGATCCTCTGTTTGATCCGTATTTGACTTTTTCCATGTGCCGTTATTTAAAGCTTGTACACGACTAAAAATACCACGAAGTAAATGATATTCCATACGATCTAATTGTATACGTCCAAAAAGACGACGCAAGCGTAAAGGCAGTAATCGAGGATTTTTTGGATCTAAAAATTCAATCTCGGCCAACATTTTTTCAATGTGCGGGTAGAACTGTTCCATTTGCTCATGGGTGACCAAAGGCTCATCCCATTGCATAGACTCAGTATCTGTTACAGGCATGGTTGCAGTTTCATCTTTACCGCTTTCCACAGCAGCCAGTGTGGCCATACGCATTTCATAACAAATCACTTGAATCGCTTGAGCCACATTTAGTACACCATAGTCTGTATTTACAGGAATGGTGACATGATAGTTAGCCATGGCGAGTTCTTCGTTGGTCAGTCCGCGGTCTTCACGGCCAAATACAACAGCAACGTCTTGCTGATCATTCACCACTGCTGAAATTGATTTTTCAGCTGCGGGACGTGCGTCTAGCAAAGGCCAAGGAATGGTACGACTACGCGCACTCGTGCCAAACACTAAATGGCAGTCTTTGATGGCATCAGCAAGGGTTTCAACGATTTCAATCTGCTCGATTAAATCAGTTGCACCCGCAGCCAAAGCATCGATATCGGGATGTGGATAGGTTTTTGGCGCAACCAAAACCAGTTTTGAGAGTCCCATCGTTTTCATGGCGCGCAGTGCGCTCCCAATGTTCGCAGGGAGTGTGGTATTGACCATGACAATACGCACATGGGAGAGATGCGCTGAAACAGCGGCATTGTCAAATTGGCTCATGATTTTTCCAATGAATCTTTAAAATTTAAATAATTAAGAGAACTGACCGACTTCAGCCTGATATAAGTCCATGGCATCATCCATGCTCATATCCGCAGGTGGCGGTGGTACATCTACAGGTTTGGCTTCTTCATAGCTCACCGCTTTGGCGGCTTTGGATTTGACTTGATATTCCACATGAAGATTTTCTTTACCAAAATAGTCACGGAGTTTAGAAAGCAGTTCATCCTGCGGCGCCACTTTCCAATTAATCCCTAAGTGTAATTCAGCCGTGGCATACGGGTAGTCCAACAGCAATTGCAGCGGGATGTGATTACACATATCGACATTACAAAAGGGTGCAAGAATATTTTTTAAATCTTGGCTCAGTGTTTTTATGCTATGTGTTGGATCGAGACGAATTTGAATACAGTTGGCCCGTTTTTGGCGAATTTCATTCAGCGTAAATGCTTTGGTTAAGCGACCCATTGGACGGTCAAAACCTTCACGCTCGTAAATTTCACCTTCAATTACCACCACTTTTTCATTTTGAATGATGTCTTTGAAACGCATAAAGCGTTCATGATTCGCAGAGACTTCGATCCGTGAGGTACCATCATCTAAGGTCACCATCATTCGGTTCGGGAAGTTAGCTACATCAACCACAAGCCCAGCAAAAACCGTAGTAACACCACGACGGGTTGGGGTAAGTTCATTAATTTTATTCGGAATAAACGCTTTCAACTCAGTGCGATATACATCAATTGGGTGACCGGTTAAATACAACCCTAGAGTGTCTTTTTCACCTTTGAGACGGACTTCATCTGACCAAGGTTTAACAGGTTTGGCGGGTTTACGTTGTACTTCTTCAACCTCACCAAACAAGTCCATGATGCCTGTTTCACGGTTTGAGCGAGCTTGATCTGCCGCTTGTACCGCTTCAGGTAGCTGCGCCATTAGGCTTGAGCGCTCAATGCCGAGGCAGTCTAAAGCACCTGAGCGAATCAATGCTTCTAAAGTCCGTTTATTGATTTTTTTCAGATCAATACGATGGCAGAAATCAAACAAATCACGATAAGGCCCATCTTGAATACGCGAGTCAATGACCGACTGCATCGCCGCTTCACCGACGCCTTTAATTGCACCGAGTCCATAAACGATCGTTTTATCGTCCGAAGCATGGAATTGATAGATAGACATATTGACCGAAGGCGGCAATACCTCTATATCATTGTGGCGACAGTCATCAATCAAGAACACCACGTTATCGGTGTTTTGCATTTCCGATGACATCACCGCTGCTAAGAATTCAGCTGGATAATGCGCTTTGAGCCATGCCGTTTGATAAGCTACAAGGGCATAGGCAGCGGCATGCGATTTGTTAAAGCCATAACCTGCGAACTTTTCCATATAGTCAAAGATATGGTTGGCAGTGGCTTCATCAATGTCTTTTTTGGCTGCACCTTCCGTGAAAATTTGGCGCTGTTTGACCATTTCTTCGGGCTTTTTCTTACCCATCGCACGACGTAGTAAGTCCGCACCACCCAAGCTATAGCCCGCACAATACTGTGCTGCCTGCATTACCTGTTCTTGGTAAACCATAATGCCGTAAGTCGGCTCAAGTACAACTTCAAGTAGGGGGTGAAGATATTCAAACTCGCCACCATGCATACGGTGGATAAAGTCTGGAATCAGGTCCATTGGGCCCGGACGGTAAAGGGATACGAAGGCGATAATTTCTTCAAATTTGCTTGGACGTGCTTCCTTGAGCATTTTTTTCATGCCCACGGATTCAAACTGGAATACAGCTGTGGTGTTGGCATTGGCAAAGATGAGGTATGCATCTTTGTCATCAAGCGGAATGAAAGCAATGTCTAAAGGCACATCAAGTTTAATGCGCTTATTGATATTCTTCACGGCATCTTCAATGACCGTTAAGTTGCGCAGACCCAAGAAGTCGAACTTTACTAGACCTGCAGACTCAACATCGTCTTTATCGTACTGCGCAACACGGCCTGTACCATCTGCGTCACATAGGACGGCAGAAAAGTCGGTAATTTTAGTCGGGGAAATGACCACGCCACCTGCGTGTTTACCTGTGTTACGGGTAATGCCTTCGAGTTTTAATGCCATTTCCCAAATTTCAGCCGCATCGTCATTGTCTGGGTTGGATGGGTTGGTGACAATATCTTTAAGCTGTGGCTCTGCTTCAATGGACTCTTCAAGGCTTAGACCTAAAGGCTTGGTCGGAATCATTTTTGAGATTCGGTCTGCCAAACCATAGGATTTACCCAAAACACGTGCCACGTCACGAATGGCGCCTTTGGCTGCCATGGTACCGAAAGTGGCAATTTGTGATACTGCATCGCGTCCGTATGTACGCGCCACATAGTCAATCACACGATCACGACCAGCAATACAAAAATCGACGTCGAAATCGGGCATTGAAACACGTTCTGGGTTTAAGAAGCGTTCGAACAGTAGCCCGTATGGGAGAGGATCGAGATCCGTAATTTTTAAGCTGTATGCAACAAGTGAACCTGCACCTGAACCACGACCTGGACCAACGGGAACGCCATTACCTTTGGACCATTGAATGAAGTCCATGACAATCAAGAAGTAGCCCGGGAAACCCATTTTAAGAATGGTCCCGATTTCATACTCTAAACGATCATCGTATTCTTTACGTTTTTGAGGCCAGTATTCATCACGCGTTTCAGGTGGATATAAAAAGTCTAAACGCTCTTCTAAACCTACTTTGGATAAATGTGCAAAGTAGGTGTCAATGGTATGGCCTTCAGGAATAGGGTAGTCAGGCAGGAAGTATTTACCTAATTGCAGGGTAACGTTACAACGCTTCGCGATCTGATAAGTATTTTCAATTGCAGATGGAATGTCTGCAAATAATTCTGCCATTTGTTGGCCAGTTTTAAAATATTGTTCTGGAGAATAATTTTTTGGTCGGCGATTATCCCCTAATACATAACCATCGGCAATACAGACACGGGCTTCATGTGCTTCAAAGTCTATTTCTTTCATGAAGTGCACATCGTTGTGCGCAACTACACCAATATTGTATTTTTTAGCCAGTTTTAAGGCTTCATAATTGAAGTCATCTTCACCTGAGCGTTCTGTTCGACATAGAGCCAAATAAACACGATTGCCAAATTTTGCAATCCATTCTTCGAGTAAAGGTTCGGCTTTTTGCGGATTCGATGTACAGAGCATTTTGCCGACATCAGATCGCATGCCAAGTAGCGCAATCAGGTCATGGTTTTGCTCTAAAATCCAGTCTTTTGCAACGCAAGGAATATCAAGCTGTTGACCACGGATAAAACCTTCTGAAACCAGTTCGGTTAGATTACGCCAGCCAACATTGCTCATCGCCAATAATGTCACGCGATGTTCAGCATCGTTCAAACGAACTTCTGAACCCATAATCGGTTTGATGCCATTATCTAAGCATTTACCATAAAATTTTACAGCAGCATGTAAGTTAGATAAGTCAGTAATGGCAAGGGCTGGCATACCTTCTGCCTTAGCAGCTTTGACTAAATCAGGTATACGTACAATTGATTCTGTGATTGAAAATTCTGTATGAATACAAAGATGTACAAAGTGCATAAGTGAGTCCCTGCAAAAACCGCTGGATAGTTTAACATGCTCTGCCTTCATTCTGAGTGCCATTCAAATGAATTGGCAAAATTTAATAGGTCGCAGTGTTTGGACTGTTTATTTTATTGTCAGTAAGTTCTAAACGACTTAGAAAAGTCAATGTTAGTCGCATTGTTTCTTGGCATAAAAACCTTTAGCAGGCCACTGCTTGCTGAATGGCAAAGCTGCTTAACCGTCCATTTTTAAAACCAAAGTTGAGATAAGCCGTGTAGGGTGGGGCAAAGTCTTGCGGTTCTTTTAGAAAGGCTTTGATTTCATTGGGCTACAAGAGCAAAACTTGGGCTTCACCTGATGCTACCATACCTTGTGCACTGTATTTAAAGTCTTGTTTAAACTGCTGCAAAGTATAATTCGGTGTGATCTGAATATTTTGCACGCGTATATTTTCACTCATCGCTTGAGTGCTTTTCCAGTCAAGCCAAACACGGCCTTTGGTTTGACCGAGTTGTTTGAAATTCGTTTTGTCTTTATAGAATTTTTCAGTCTGAATCTTTGGATTATCTTCGTTAAAAATCTCAAACTTTAGGCTTTTGGGTTGGGTACTTGTAATACTGTATTCATAGTTGCCTGTACATTCGGCATATAGTTTGCTGGTTTTTCCATTCGGATGAGAGAGTAATTGACTGACTTGATGTGCTGACACGGGTGCATTGAGTTCAACCTGATTCACTTTCACACTGGTGACGTAGTTATAGGGATTTGAAGCTGCATGACTGAGCATCGGCAAAAGACTTAGACTGATCAATAGAGTTGTTATTTTCATCGTTATAGCTTTTAAAAGTTTTGTTTGCCGCATGATATAAAACTTAGACCTGAAAAAAAGCTCCCAATATTGAGAGCTTAGTTTTGTTAGCGCAGTTTAGATAGCCAATCGCCAACGGATTGTACAATTTGCACCATGATTAACAGCACAATCACCGTGAGGATCACGACACTGGTATCAAAACGTTGATAACCATAAGAAATAGCAAGGTCACCAATACCACCTGCACCCACTGCACCGGCCATCGCGGTTGCACCAATTAAGCTAATCGTGGCTGTGGTTAAGTTTAAAATCAGTGAACTGCGTGCTTCAGGTAAAATAAATTTAAAGATGATTTGTAGTGGAGTTGCACCCATGGCTTGTGCAGATTCGATAATCCCCTCATTCACTTCCAGTAATGAAGTTTCCACCAAACGACCAATGTATGGTCCAACATAAATGGTGAGCGGAACAATCGCTGCCCACGTGCCAATCGATGTGCCGACGATGAGTTTGGTTAAAGGTAAAACCGCAATCAGCAAAATAATAAAGGGCAGAGAGCGCAGGGCATTCACAATTGGGTTGAGGCTACGATAAATCGCTTTGTTTGGCAAAATACCATCAGGACGTGTGACCAATAAAATGATGGCCTGAATAAAGCCCCAAATACAGCCAAATAGCATTGCAAAAAACACCATATGAAATGTTTCTTGCAAAGCAGTAATAAACTGGTCAATTGATAAAGAGCTTTTCCAAAAAGGCGCTGTGATTTGAGTTAACCACTGGACAATTAAATCTCTCATGCCAGCTCTCCTGATTGTTCAACAGCCACACCATGTTGTTTTAAAAACTCAACCGCTTCAGCAATCAGGCTTTCATCGCCCAAGAGCTGAACAAACATTTGTCCAATCACATTGCCATCAATTTCAATCATGTTGGCAAACAGGATATTGAGACTAATATCAAACTGTTTAATTAAGTTTTGAATTACGGTTTCGTGTGCAGAGTTACCAAGAAACTGTAAGCGGTAAATACTATGATGATGCTTATGTTCGAGGTTATTCAGAAGTTTAATCGGTAGTTGTTGATGTAAAATCGTTTGAATAAAATTCTGTGTTGTTGCATGTTGTGGGCGACTAAATAAGTCCACCGTTTTCCCAGTTTCAACCACTTTGCCGAGTTCCATCACGGCCACATGTGAGCAGATGCTTTGAATCACATCCATTTCATGCGTCACCATGACGATGGTAATGCCTTGCTCTTGATTGATTTTTTTGAGCAAGTCTAAAACTGACTTGGTGGTTTGCGGGTCTAGTGCAGAAGTCGCTTCGTCACAAAGTAATATTTTAGGATGGTTGGCAAGCGCACGTGCAATACCGACACGTTGTTTTTGACCACCCGAAAGCTCGTCTGGATAAGCTTCTTTTTTGTGTTTGAGATCAATAAACTCAAGTAGCTCATTCAAACGTTTTTCACGTTCAGCTTTGCTATAACCTAAAAGTTTCATGGGCATTTCAATATTGGCTGCAACGGTTTTGGTTTGCAGTAAATTAAAATGCTGGAAAATCATGCCAATATTTGCACGTTCTTGACGTAATGCTTTTGCATCTAATGCAGTAAAGTCTTTCTGATTGATAATTACTTGGCCTTCGGTTGGACGTTCAAGTAAATTGATCAAACGAATGAGGGTACTTTTACCTGCACCACTATAGCCAATAACGCCAAAAATACTACCTTCTGGAATATCCAAATTGATTTGGTCCAGTGCAGGAATGGTTTGGCCTTTCAGCTGATAGTGCTTTGAAATGTTTTTAAATTGAATCATATCGTCAAAAACTACACAAAAATGAAAAAACAGGCAAAGAGACTTTGCCTGTTTCGTTGATTTGATTATATTACTATTTAGCTTGAGTAAGGTAGCTTACAGGCTTGTTCACATCAATTTTTGTGCCGCCAAAATGTTCTTGAACATATTTGCCGACTGCAGCGACATGGTAAAGTTCACCGACTTTTTTCAGTACAGGGTCATTTTGACGCGCTTCAGCCACAGCAAGTACGTTTACGTTCATTTTTGTGGTTTGATCGATTGGTTCATAGTAAATCGCATCTTTCAATACGTTTAGACCACCTTCCATTGCAAGGGTATTACCCAAAACAATTGCATCAACTTCGTCTTTCACACGTACAGCTGTTGCCATTTGAATTGGTTTGATAACGAGAGCTTTGTTGTTTTCAACGATGTCTTTCGAAGTACCTTTCACGAAGTCGAAGTCATTTTTTAACTTCACTAGACCCGCAGATTGTAATAATAACAATGCACGTGATTCGTTCGCACCATCATTTGGAATTGCAATCGTAGCACCATTTTTAAATTCAGCCAGTGTTTTGACTTTGCTTGAATAGATGCCCATAGGCTCTAGGTAGGTCGTTGAAAGAGGGGCAATCTTTGCTGTGTTCGCTTCGTTATATGCCACAAGGTAAGCATAAGATTGGAATGCGTTTACATCGACTTCATTGTTTGCAACAGCAGTATTCATTGCGACATAGTCAGTGAAGTTTTTGATGTCTAACTTTAAGCCCGCTGCTTTAGTTTCTGGCAAAGTTGCAATGTGGCGCCAAATATCAGCATCAGAGCCAGTCGATGCGATGGTTACTGTTTGCTCCGTTGCCGCTGTATCCGTTTTAGCTGCATCTGTTGCAGGTGCTTCAGGTTTGCTACAACCAGTTAAAGCAACAGATAAACCCAGCGCAATTCCTAGAATTTTTTTCATTTTTTCTTCCCGAGTAAGCATCTAAACGAGGCTTAACTTAGCTGAACAATAGAGAGATCAATTGATTTTAAATCAGGCATTCCTGATTTGATGCATATGACTGTAATGTGAGTTTTGTAAGCGCACAATTCGATATCAGTCGAATATGTGTTTTCGCTTTGAAAAAGATTAACTTTTTCAACTCACTAGAAACATCTCTGCTCAATCGTTAAATTTTGCACATCATATCAACAAAGTAATATTCGATATAGAGCATAAAAGTTCAATACTTATCTTATTTATAGATTAGTAATTTGCATTTTGTTTGTAATTTTATAATGAAAACAATATATTATTTTTAATTAATCTATTTAAAAATAAGAATTTGCATAAATTTTGTGCTTTATAAGATTTTATCTAAACTAAATACAAAAAATAGATATAACGAGTATAAAGTGCAAAACCTAATGTATGCAGAGTAGTCATCCTAACGCTCTTAAAAGAACGGCATGGGCTTAATGCATTCGGGGTATAGGAGAAATAGTTATTACAAGGTGTATGTTCTATTTTTTTAAAGCAACTTAGAGTCTTAGTTTTTTTTGATGCTTGTGAGAACAAACTAAAGCAATCACTAAAAAAGAGTGATGCTTTAGTTTGAGCTGTATGCGAAGAAGTTGAAATATCAAAAAACAACTAGAGCTTCGGTTGATATTTCAATACTTAATCATTTCAAAAAGGTTGCTGATTCATATGCAGGATTTGGGTAATTATAAAACCCTTTGCCCGTAGGCATACCTAAATGGCCCAGATCAATAAATTCAGCTTGTAGTTTTTCCACGATACGGGCCATTGCTGGATTGGCGTCAACATTTAATTTTGCAACATTATAGACGGTGGTAATTCCGATCATATCCATGATTGCAAAAGGCCCTTTTGGAGAGATGTAGGCTTTCATCCATGTTTTATCAATGGTTTCTGGATCAGAAACTTTGTTCACCCAAAGTTCCAATGCAGAGATGCAATACGGTACCAATATGCTGTTAAGCACATAACCTGGCTGTTCTTTGTAAATTGGAATTGGCAACATGTCGATGGCTTTGGCAAATTCAACTAAGTCATCAAATACTTTTTTATCAGTTGAGTCATGGCCCATGATTTCTGCCATATTGTGTACCCAAATTCGATTGGCAAAATGTAATGCTAAGAATTTTTCGGGACGTCCAGTCACGTCTTTAAATTGGCTTGGTAGTAATGTCGAAGTATTGGTTGCAAAGACTGTTTTTTCAGGTGCGACTTGACTAAGTTTTTCATAAAACTCGCGCTTGATAGCTGGATCTTCAGGTACGGCTTCAATCATCAAATCTGCATCTTTGACTGCTTCAGCAAGGTTTGATTGATAGCTTAGATTGTTAAATGCGTTATCGAGTTGCTATTGAGTGGCATTCATTTCCTGTTTGTAGCATTCAGATAATTCAAAAAATTTAGCTTTGGCTTTATCAAGGACTTCGTCATTAATGTCATACACTGTTACTTTAAAGCCATGAAATGCTGTTTGAAACGCGATTTGATAACCGAGTACACCACTGCCAGCAACAGTTACATTCTTAAAATTCATTCTATATTCCTTGTTTTATCCTTGATGAAAAATGTAGCCTTCATATCCATGTGCTACATTTATTTGCGCAGTCGTTTTAGATGTTTGATGCGCAAAATGGATGAACAAATAAATTGTTCATAGGGACTATTCTGCCGTGGCTTTTTTATGCTAACTTGACGTAATGAGTCAATTTTTTGACGTATTGAGACAAGGATTGTTGGAATGGATCAGGAAGATTCACTCGCAGTTGAGTACCCGAAAAATATCCATGAGGATATGGTGCATAGTTCAGGGCTACGTGGCTATCTAGAGGTAATGCAACAATTGGGCACCGACCCAATGCCGTTGTTGGCCAAGCATGGAATTCAACTTGCACAATTACAAGATGATAATGTATGGATTTCGCATACAGCACTCATTCAACTTCTAGAAGAAAGTGCGCAACAGGCCAACTGTGCCGATTTAGGTTTGCGGATCTCTCAGTATCAAGATATTGGTATTTTGGGTGTACTTGGGCTGATCTTACAAAGTGCATCGACACTTCGTGAGGTGATTAAATACAGTTCAGATTTACTGTTTTTACATGGTTCTGCTTTACGTTTATATATTAATGATCGTGTTAGCACAGATGTATTTGAATCCAACTCGGATATTGTTGAACTTATTTTTGATATTCAGCTCCATGACGCTACACATATTTTAAGTAAACGACAAACCATGGATATGGGACTCGCTGTGTGTCATCGGGTTCTTCGTTACTTAAGTAGTGGGCGTTATCAGCCGCTTCGAGTTGCACTGCCGCATAGTCCAATTGCCCCCTTAAATGTGTATAAACGGTTTTTTCATGCCGAAGTCATGATTGATCAACAGCATGCAGCTTTATATTTCCACAAAGATATGTTGAATATTACTTTAGATAGTATTGATCATGGTTTACGTGAAATTGTGGACAGCTATTTGGAGCGGAGTTTTCGGAGTCATCAAGGTTCATTTAGCGATCGTGTTCGACATGCGATACGCATTCATTTATCGGGTCCAAAGGCCAATAAAACAGATATTGCAAATATGCTTGCGATGCATCCTCGAAGCTTACAACGTAAATTGGATGAAGAGGGCACCAGCTTTGAGCAGATTCGAGATAAACTTAGACAACAACTGCTGTTGCAATATTTAGCCGACTCAAAAGCATCGATGAGCCAAATCGCTTCTGTACTGGGTTTTTCCGAGCAGTCCGCATTAAGCCGTGCCTGTAAGAATTGGTTTGGTGTAACACCGAGACAACTAAAAAAGCTTCGCAGCGGTTTGCAATAAAAAAACCCGCATTTAGCGGGTTTTTAAAGTATGAATGTTTTTAAGCATTTTCACGCGCAATAGCACGATAACCAATATCTGTACGATATTGCATACCCGTAAATGTGACTTGACCACAAACTTCTAAAGCATTGATTTGCGCTTCAAGTACGGTATTGCCAAGAGCTGTGACACATAAAACACGACCACCCGCAGTCAAGATGTGACCGTCGGCACTCATTGTTGTGCCCGCATGGAAGATTTTTGTGTTTTCAGGAGATTGACCAAGACCAGAGATGACGTCACCTTGACGAACGGTTTCTGGGTAGCCTTCTGCAGCAAGAACAATACCAATTGATTTGCGTTCATCCCATTCAGCTTCTGCTGGAAGATTACCTGCAATACCAGCTTCAACCAGATCGACCAATGATGATTTTAAACGCATCATAATCGGCTGAGTTTCAGGGTCACCAAAACGACAGTTGAACTCGATCACTTTTGGTTGACCTTTGTCATCAATCATCAAGCCTGCGTATAAGAAACCTGTATAAATGTGACCGTCTTTTTTCATACCTTCAACGGTAGGACGCATCACTTCATTCATGGTTTTTTCAAATACATCTGCAGTCACCACAGGAGCAGGAGAGTAAGCACCCATACCACCCGTGTTTGGACCTTGGTCGCCTTCAAAAATACGCTTATGGTCTTGAGATGTTGCCATTGGTAAGATGTTGTCGCCATCAATCATACAAATGAAAGACGCTTCTTCACCAGCAAGGAATTCTTCGATCACAACACGAGAACCAGCATCACCAAACTTGTTGCCCGCCAACATGTCATCAATCGCATCAAAAGCTTCTTGATTAGTCATGGCTACAATTACGCCTTTACCCGCAGCAAGACCATCGGCCTTGATCACGATTGGCGCGCCATTTTTTTCAACAAATGCTTTCGCTGCATCGACTTCAGTAAATACATCGTAGAACGCAGTAGGAATGTTGTGGCGTTTTAAGAAGTGCTTAGCAAAGGCTTTTGAGCCTTCTAACTGGGCAGCAAATTGAGTTGGGCCCCAAATTTGAAGCTCTGCCGCGCGGCAAGCATCCACTACACCATTTACAAGCGGTGCTTCTGGACCCACAATAATCAAATCTACTGCATTGTTTTTTGCAAAGTCGATAATTGCAACATTGTCTAAAATGTTGAGTGCAACATTTTCACATTTGTTTTCTGTTGCAGTTCCTGCATTACCTGGTGCAACAAAAACTTTTGCAACTTTTTCATCTTGCGTGATTTTCCATGCCAACGCATGTTCACGACCGCCATTACCCAAAACTAAAATGTTCATCGGTTCATACTCCATGAATCGAAATGACATAAAGTCCTCAGCCTAAGAAGGAGAGGACTTTATGTAAGATTTAGAAATCTGTTTTAAACCACATGTATGACTTTGTCATTACGGTCTGCATCTATCACTTAGTGGCGGAAGTGACGCATGCCCGTGAAGACCATCGCAATACCTGCTTCGTCTGCAGCAGCAATGGTTTCTTCATCACGCATAGAACCACCCGGTTGAATGATACATTTAATGCCTGCTTTCGCTGCATTATCAATACCATCGCGGAATGGGAAGAATGCATCAGACGCCATTACAGCACCTTCAACCACTAAGCCTGCATGCTCCGCTTTAATTGCAGCAATACGCGCTGAGTTAACACGGCTCATTTGACCTGCGCCTACACCAATGGTTTGACGACCTTTAGCATAAACAATGGCATTTGATTTCACGTATTTCGCAACTTTCCATGCAAAAATTAAGTCATCAATTTCAGCATCCGTTGGTGCACGTTTCGTCACGACTTTTAGATCATCTTTGGTGATCATGCCTAAGTCTTGGTCTTGAACCAATAAACCGCCATTTACGCGTTTATAGTCAAGTTGTGGCGCACGTTCATCAAGTGCCGGTAATTCACCACAAACGAGAACACGAACATTTTTCTTCGCGCCAGTGACTTCAAGTACGCCTTCAGCAATGCTTGGCGCAATGATCACTTCCACAAACTGACGGTCAACAATCGCTTGTGCAGTTGCAACGTCTAATTCACGGTTGAATGCAATGATGCCGCCAAAAGCTGATTCAGGATCTGTCGCATAAGCCAAGTTATATGCCGCTTGAATACCATCTAAAGACACCGCAACGCCACATGGGTTTGCGTGTTTAACGATGACACAAGCAGGTTTTGCAAATGATTTCACACATTCAAGTGCGGCATCTGTATCTGCAATGTTGTTATAAGAAAGTTCTTTACCTTGAAGTTGTTTCGCTGTTGAAACAGAGGCTTCAGTTGCTGTGCTTTCTACATAGAATGCTGCTGACTGATGCGGGTTTTCACCATAACGCAAGTCTTGAGCTTTATTTAATTGTGTATTGAAGGTACGTGCAAACTTGTCTGCTTGACCTTCTTCCTTGCCTACGCGAGCGCCTAGGTAAGAAGCAATCATGCCATCATACTGTGCTGTATGTTCAAATGCTTTAACGGCTAAGTCAAAACGAGTTTCGTAAGACAAAGCACCATTTGCTTTTAGCTCAGCAACAACAGTGTCATAGTCTGTAGCATTGACCACAATACCGACAGAAGCATGGTTTTTTGCCGCAGCGCGAACCATAGTTGGACCGCCGATGTCGATATTTTCAATCGCATCCGCAAGTGAGCAGTTTGGTTTAGCGACTGTTGCAGCAAATGGGTAAAGGTTTACAACCACAAGATCGATCGCATCGATATTGTGTTCAGCCATCACAGCTTCGTCTAGACCGCGACGAGCTAAGATACCACCATGAATTTTCGGGTGTAGCGTTTTTACACGACCATCCATCATTTCTGGGAAACCCGTATGCTCTGAAACTTCAACTACAGCGATATTGTTGTCTTTTAACAACTTATATGTACCGCCAGTAGATAAAATTTCTACCCCTAGAGCAACAAGGTTTTGAGCGAACTCAACAATGCCAGTTTTATCGGAAACAGAGATTAAAGCGCGTTTAATGGTCATGATCTTCGTCACAGTTATCAAGAATTAAAACAAAAAGCCAAAAATAGCAGGTAAAAAAAATGCCCGCGGAAGCCGCAAGCATTTTATCATTTATTCACTCATTAAACCGTGAGCTTTCAACTTTTTACGTAAAGTTCCACGGTTAAGTCCTAGAATCTCAGCAGCACGTGTTTGGTTACCGCGGGTATATTCTAAAACTACAGATAGAAGAGGTTTCTCCATTTCTGCCAGCACCATGTCGTAGACCTGAGATGGTTGCTCGCCTTGCAGTTGTGCAAAATAGTGGCGAACTGCGCGATCTACGTGAATACGAAGAGCGACATCAGACTGTGCAGTAAAAATAGGAGATTTGCTATTCATGCGAAGTAATCCGAAAAATCTAAATATCACTTGGGTAAAGTGACATATATAAAGTGGTCTAAAATTAAAATGAACTTCGTTTTAGATCCTAAAACGACTAGTTCTAAAACTGTACATTTAGCATGCCACAATATCGCTAAGTTGGTCGAAATATAAGCGTAACAATAGTTAAATATTTGTTACCGACCTTTTTTAAACAAAAAAATCTGCTCAATACGCGATATTTCGATAACGCGCATTTTTGCTGATGTTCTATTTGTATTAAAAGACTGAGGAGATTGCAGCACTAAGCTTTTGTGGCGCGTATCATACCATTGTCTAAGAAAAAGTGAGCAAGAAAACTGCATTTTTTTTCACTTTTTTTACATTTTTTTTAAATTTTAGGGCTGGACTATTTCTAAACTGTAATGATTGAAGCTTTTACGGCTGACTGGCAAGCTAAATTTGAATTTGAACGGACTATTTTTAGGAATTCGTTTGATTCCAACCAGACTATCAATCAAATATTCATTTGCATGTAGTTGATAGGTTGAATCGACTTCACCATCCACTTTTAAAATGACCTTAAGATCTGGTAAGGGAAGACTGGTGTCATGATAGTTGATCAGTTCACCTGAAAATTGAGTTTTCTGTGCGTCTACACGTTTTACTTTTAATTTATTAATGCTGATCAGACTGTAACGTTCTTGTAGGCTGCTACAGTTCAGTACGAGACAAATTTTATTATAGGTTGCACCTAATGCGGGGCTATTATTGAGGATATGTGGGTTAAACCATAAGTATTGGAAACACAATAAAGCCAATAAGCTGAAGTTAATCACACCCCAAAGCATATAGTACATCGGGCTTTTTTGCGGTTTCGCTGGATTGTTGTCTGCCAAGTTCATGGCAGGATAGTTACCAATCGGGTCGGTACTAAAATAGTTTAAATTGTTTAAATAGGTTTTGAGGTCAATGTTGGAGTGCTCAACTTTCAGGTTGAAAATATCAAGCAAATTTGATGTCGACATTGAAAGCGCAGCAGATTGTGATAAATCAAAATGAATGCTGTCTACACGAGGAGAGGAAAATGCTGAATTTGAAGACATGCTCATGTCATTCTGATTCGACGATCTTTCCTCACCTGTGTCAAAAGTATGACCCGTGGTTAAATGCGAGAGCGCATTAAAGGTCATCGAACACTTTGGGCAACAAACCATACCTTGCGCAACAGTGAGTTGTGCAACACTTACTTTGTAGATGGTTAGGCATTTAGGGCAAGAGGTTTGTTTGTCGCTCATAGTGTATTAAGAGTTCATTTAAAGGGTGTGGCGTTTACCCGAGATTCGGCACCAGTTTTCATCACGTTTCTCGACCTCTAATATATCAAAAAACTCAGAATAAACACTAGAAACATCAGAAACTTGCTCTTCAATTACACCTGCAAGTGCGAACTCTCCCTCAGATTTGACCAAAGTTGCGAATTCCGGCGCTAACATCATAAGCGGGCCTGCCAAAATATTTGCAACAAAGACATCTGCTTTTTGGTCAGCCAGCTCTAAATTAAACTCATCTGGTAAGCCGACATAAAGGTTCTCAGCCACGCCATTGAGCGCCGCATTTTGTTCAGTGGCTAAAATTGCTTGTGGATCAATATCTGTGGCATAGACTTTTTTTGCACCAAGAAGTAGAGCAGCAACACCTAAAATACCTGAACCGCAACCATAGTCGATCACGATTTTATCTTTAACATCAGTTTTACCTAACCACTGCAGGCAAAGAAAAGTAGAGGCATGGTTCCCCGTGCCAAACGCTAAGCCTGGATCAAGTTTAATGTTGACTGCATCTGGTTCTGGTGCTTCCATCCATTCAGGAACGATCCAGTATTTGTCAGCAATTTGAATTGGTTCGTAGGCATCCATCCATGTGCGTTCCCATTCTTGGTCTTCAAGAAATTCGCTACGCATCGGTGCATCAGGCATTTGAGTGCGAATAAAAGTTTCTAATGCATTGACATCAATTTCTTCATCGTCTTCTTGCGCATAAATACCTGTCACAATGACTTTATTCCAAAGTGGCGTTTCACCTGGAAGTGGTTCAAGTAAGTCTTGGTTTTCTGCATCATCTAATGTGACACTGACTGCACCCAAAGATTCTAAAAGGGTTTCAGTAAAATCGACTTGCGCTTGATCAACCGTAATATGAATTTGTAGCCACTTCACAGGAATAACCTAATATTTATGTATAAATAAATATTGTAGCGGAACGGGGGACAGTTCGACAGCATTCCTCAAAATAAAAAAGGATGCCGAAGCATCCTTAGACCAATATCAGTTCTAGGCTTGTTCTGTGCTGGTTTGAACCGATGGGGCATAACGGTTGAGTAATGTCCCAAAGATGGCAGCAAAGATATACATAAAAATAGAATAGACAGCTGCGGGCATGGCGATGGTGGTACTGGCCATCACGGTGAGTGCAATGGTCATGGCAAGGGTGCTGTTATGAATGCCAATTTCAAATGCACAAGCCCGTGCTTGAGCACTGTTGATCCCCAGTAGTCGCGGTACAAAATAACCAATCATTAAACTACAAATACAGAAAATGACTGTGGCTAAACCGACCTGAGTCAGATACTCCAGAATATGGGCGCGTTCTTTGGCTATTGCGCCAACAATGATTAAGACTAAAAACACAACAGAAAAAATACGTAAGGGTTTATTCAGCTTCTTGGTAAAAGAGGGTGCATAGTGGCGAATTAGCATACCAATACAGACAGGGATAAGAATAATTGAGAAAACCTGTAAGATTTTACTAAACTGCATACTGACGTGTTGTCCATCCTGCATAAAGTACTGAATGGCAAAGTTGACAATTAGCGGTAAGGTAAACGCTGCAATAACGGAGTTAATGGCTGTTAATGTAATATTGAGCGCAATATCACCTTTAAACAAATAGCTAAATAAATTTGCAGTACTGCCACCAGGAGAAGCTGCTAATAGCATTAAGCCAACGGCAAGCAATGGCGGTAAGTTGAGCACTTTGCAAATCACAAAGGCAATTCCAACAAGAAGTACCAACTGACAAAATAAAGCAACCAATACTGCTTTGGGGTGTTTGCTCACACGTGCAAAATCTTTTGGGGTTAACTCTAAGCCCAAGCCAATCATGATGATGGCAAGAGCTAGAGGTAACATAATAGTGATAATTCCTGAATCCATAGGTGTATATTCTCCTTAAAATTATATAAATCATGACCGTGAAATTATTCAGCTGCGGTCTCTTTCTTCAAAAATAAACTGTCATTTCTTCGCGAGATTAATAGGCCCAATAACGCAGCAAATACAAACATGAAAATAGAATAAATACCGGCAGGAATGGCCATGGCAGTGTTGCCTAAGACTGACAGGGCAAGTGTAATGGCAAGTGCGGTGTTGTGAATGGTGATCTCAAAAGAGCAGGTTAAGGCTTGTTTTTCTGGAATATTGGCCAGATGTGGCACAAAAAAACCAATAAACATACTACAGAAGCAGAATAAGGCTACGGCTGGCCCAATCTCAAACACATATTCAACAAAATTATGTCGCTCTAAGTACAGTGCGAGAAAAAAGATAAAAAGAAGACAGCTTGCAGACAAAATACGCATTGGGCGGTTTAATCTATCGGCAAGTTTTGGAAAGTAATAACGTAAAAACATGCCCATACTGACTGGAAGTAAAGTGATGAAAAAAACTTTCATCATTTTCATGGCGGGCATGTCAACGGGTTGTGATGTTTGTAGAAAGTACATCAGTGAAAAATTAATAATAAAAGGCAGGGTTAGTGTTGAAATGATGGAGTTCGTAGCCGTGAGAGTAATGTTGAGCGCAACATCACCTTTAAATAAATAGGTCAATAGGTTTGACGTTGGCCCACCTGGTGAGGCTGCAACGAGCATCAAACCAATCGAAAAAATAGGTGCTAAATTTAAAAACTGGCAAATGAGGAATGCAATGCCCACCAGCAGCACCAACTGTGAAAATAACGCGATGAAAATGACTTTGGGGTGCAGTGTGAGGCGATAAAAATCAGCTGGGCGTAGGTGTAAACCAAGACCCATCATCATTAATGCCAAAGTCAAAGGCAAAAAAACTGTAAACAATTCCGAATCCATGGAATACCTTTTTTATTCGTTTTTATCTTTTGTGTTTTTTGAGTGTATACAGAATTCAATAATTTACAAGGTAGAAAAAAGGGTAAAAAATGGACTATTTTTTACCCTCAATACAGCATGAAATTTAAGTTGTTTTGATTACATTCTTGGTTTAGGTGCTACAAAACCAAGGGCACATTTGCCTTTGATTTCTTTACCTTCGATATTGATTGATGTCGCTTTTGAGTCGCCTTGGCAAATGCTGGCTAACTCAGCTTCATCACCATGAATATTGGCATTTTTTGAGCTTGGGAAAAATTGAGGTTCACAGGTACCATTCCAAATAATGCCTCGATAGGCAAAACTAACCGCTGTTCCTTGTGACTTGCCTTTACAGACTTGTTGATAACGTTGACTGTCATAAACCTTTTCAACTTTGTCGTTGGCTGATACAAAAGGCGAAAAAAATAAACCGCAGAGAATGGATGAAAAAAGAATTTTCTTATTCATAATGCTTACCTTTGGTTGTTGTTTGATCAACTTATAGGATAAAAAATGATCAAATTAATGCAAGGCTTTTCAGGTAACAAAACGCATCCTTTGTTGAGTTTTTGCTACTGCTCTGCAAGTAAAATTACATAAACCTAGCGCTGGCGCAGTAAGCACAGCACCGCATATACAATAAATTCCACGGAATCTGTCAACTTACAATCGAAAATTTGCTATAATCTTTCGTTATCATTTTTAATCTCCTTTACCACTATGCATTATCCTAAAGTTTACGATGTCATTGTTATCGGCGGCGGTCACGCAGGTACAGAAGCAGCATTGGCTGCGGCACGTATGGGGCGACAGACTTTACTCTTAACTCATAATATTGAGACTTTAGGGCAGATGAGCTGTAATCCAGCAATTGGTGGTATTGGTAAATCGCATTTGGTGCGTGAAATTGATGCCTTAGGCGGTGCAATGGCATTGGCTGCCGATAAAGGGGGTATTCAGTTCCGTATCCTAAACTCACGTAAAGGTGCAGCCGTTCGTGCAACACGTGCGCAGGCAGACCGTATTCGCTATAAAGCCGCGATTCGTGACACTTTAGAAAACCAAGCAAATCTCGATATTTTCCAGCAAGCCGCAGACGACCTGATTGTTGAGGGTGATACCGTAAAAGGTGTTGTAACTCAAACGGGTATCCGCTTTGATGCGAAAACAGTCGTGCTCACCGCAGGAACGTTCTTGGGTGGTGTAATCCACGTTGGTCTTGAAAAATCAAGCGGTGGCCGTGCAGGTGATCCACCTTCAATTTCACTGGCACACCGTTTACGTGAATTGAATTTGCCGGTGGGTCGTTTAAAGACCGGTACACCACCACGTATTGATGCGCGTTCGGTTGATTTTTCTGTGATGATTCCACAGCCGGGTGATTTCCCATCACCGACTATGTCATTCATGGGTGATGCATCTATGCACCCTGAACAAGTGAATTGTTATATTACACATACCAATGAAAAAACCCATGACATCATCCGCGGCGGTTTAGACCGTTCACCGATGTACACTGGTGTTATTGAAGGTGTGGGGCCACGTTACTGCCCATCCATTGAAGACAAAATTCACCGTTTTGCCGATAAAGACTCACACCAAGTATTCTTAGAGCCTGAAGGTCTAGATACACATGAGCTTTATCCAAATGGTATTTCAACTTCACTTCCGTTTGATGTGCAGTTTGAGCTGGTTCGTTCAATTCGCGGGATGGAAAATGCGCACATTTTACGTCCGGGCTATGCTATTGAATACGATTATTTCAACCCGCAAGCGTTGAAATTTACTTTAGAAACCAAAGCTATTAATAACTTGTACTTTGCTGGTCAAATCAATGGTACGACAGGTTATGAAGAGGCGGGTGCACAAGGCTTGCTTGCAGGCTTAAACGCTGCGCGTCGTGCTTGGGATCAAGAGCAATGGACACCAAAACGTGATGAAGCCTATATTGGCGTATTGGTGGATGACTTGATTACGCTCGGTACGAAAGAACCGTACCGTATGTTTACTTCACGTGCCGAATATCGTTTGATGCTACGTGAAGACAATGCGGATCAACGTTTAACCCCAGTAGGCCGTGAAATGGGCTTGGTAGATGACGAGCGTTGGGCTGCTTACTGTGAAAAAATGGAAGCCGTTGAACAAGAAACTGGTCGCTTACAACACCTTTGGGCAGCACCAAACAACCCAATGGGCAAAAAATTTGTTGAAATGACGGGTGCAGATTTATCGAAAGAGTGTTCTGCGATTGATTTGTTAAAACGTCCGAATATTTCATTTGCTCAAATTGCGGAGCTCACAGGTTCTGAAGTCTCTGCACAAGTGGGCGATCAAATTGAAATCGCGGTGAAATATGCAGGTTATATTAACCGTCAGCATGAAGATGTCGCGCAAATGAAGCGTTTGGAAGAAACTAAAATTCCAGCCGATTTTAATTATGATGTCGTTTCAGGCTTATCTCGTGAAATTACTTTAAAATTGAAAGATGTACGTCCTGAGACATTGGCTCAAGCAAATCGTATTCCGGGGGTAACACCTGCAGCAGTGCAATTGATCATGATTACGATCCGTAAAAATGCACAAGCGAAAAAATCTGCTTAATATTTGAAAGTTATTGAAAAAGTCCGCTTTATGCGGGCTTTTTTTTGGGTAAAATCTGTGCAGGGGAAATATACAATAAAAAATAAGGTGAATTATGTCATTACATTATAAAAGCGGAGAAGAGATTCGCGCGGGTGATGTGGTTATCTGGCTCAATCAAAGTAGTGAGTTTTATCAATTTGATCAAGCCATTATGAAAGTTTGGGAGGTTGCTAAAACCAATGATGGAGAACTGGTTGGGGTAAATTTAATGCCACCAGAAGCAGAATCTCCTATGCAGATGCTGAGAGCTTTGGTTCGACCCAAAGATCCTGAGCCATCTTCTGACATTGTGAAAATGCAAGATGTTCCGGGACTCTATACCATTACACGATGGTTTTTACCCTTGGAGCAAGTATCTAAAAGTTTGGGATTGATTGAACGTATTGAGTGTTTTTCTGAGCATGAAACAGGACATGGAGCGTTAATCCTTCAACTCATTCGAGGTAAAGCCGAGCAACATCGGGGTATTTATCAATATTATTTGGCAGATCAAGCCTACCAAGAGCGTGAGTTTCAGCTCTATATTGATTTACTACGTCAATCTGCTCAGTCGGGTTATACCCCTGCGATGTGTCAGTTAGCGCAGCAATTATTCATAGGCGGAATTTTACAAAAAAGTCTAGAAGGAAGCTTTAACTGGTATCGAGAAGCCGCGTCCAAAAAGGATAGCATAGCGCTATATCAGTTGGCGGGATGCTATGCACGAAGTCATGGCACCGAACAAGATTTACAAAAAAGTTTGCAGCTCTTGGAACAGTCCTCCGAACAGGGTTGTTGGGCAGCCACATTGGGGTTGGCGGCTTATTATCGTTTTGGCTGGTTAACGTGTTTCTTGGTCAATTCAGTTTATCCAAATTATGGCGTGGTGAGCGAACATGTGATTAATTCGGCACGAGCATTTTATCTGTATCATCGAATCTCGTCACAAGCGCCCGAAACTGAAAAAGGTGTTTTGGCAAATGCTTATTATCATTTAGGCTGGATGTATCAAGATGGTATTGGGACTCAACAAGACTACGAGCAATGTGTCTATTGGTATCAAAAGTCTGCTGATCTGGGTAATCCCGTTGCGATCAATAATTTAGCGGATAAGTATGAGCATGGTTTAGGTGTACCACTTGATTTAGATATGGTAATTGGACTGTATCAACAAGTAGCAGGTCAGGTCATAGCGGCAGATTTAAGTTTGGGTCGTATGTATTTAGAAGGACGAGGTGTTGAGCAAGACTTCGAATTGGCTCGAAAACATTTAAATGTAGTACTGGATGCGCGTATCACTGGGATAGATGAGATGCAGGCAGAAGCAATGCAATTAATCGCATCCTTTACCGAAGAAAGTCCACTGCAACAGGCTCAACATGTTCTCAAAAATGCACGGGACTACTCAATTGATCAGGTTAATGAACAAATCCAAAAGATTGATTCATTTCTGCATATGGATGAAGCCAAACAACTATTCTTCAAACTATTTTTACTGAATGCCCAAAAAGGTGAGGCATCTTCACAGTACCAAGTGGGTTATTGGTATTTAAATGGCTTGTACACTGAGAAAAATTTGGAAGAAGCCGTATATTGGATTCAAAAAGCGGCTGATCAAAAAGACCAATATGCGGAATGTAAAATTGGCTATTTGTATGAAAAAGGGCTCTATTTTAATGCCGATTTAGACGTTGCACAAAAATGGTATGAGCGTTCATTACGAAAACCTTGTACATCGTATACGCCTGAATATATCGGAGAGCAGTTGAATCCAGAGTATTTAAAAATGTATGACAGAATCAATAATGAAGCCCTCAAGGGATTGGTGCGTATTGAAGAAAAGCGGCCTAAACGTAGCAAGTGGTAATTTTGGAAGAAATAAACGCGGATGATTTGTAACGATTGCTGATGAGGGCGGTTTTTGAGATCGGCATTTGGAAATGCAGAAGGCTAATCCTAAGCCTGCTGACTATAAGGTCTGCTTTTTGTTTTGGAAGATATACAAAGCAAAAGAGTTGTTTAAGATAAAAACAGATAAAAATAGCCAATCATGTTATTTCACAAAAGCCCCACTGTATTTTAAATTGATTTAACGTTCTTAACATGAGGTCAACACCATGACGATGAAATCGATCCGTTTTAACAGTGGAGAGCTTGCATGCCAATGCTAGTTTGTATCAATCATCAAAAACAGCGCACTTATCTTGGTTTAGGGGAGGCATTAAACCAAGATGAGCAATGAAAACGACAAACCCAAGCAATTCAAATATCTAATACCAAAAAAACTGTAAAGCCCCGAATACTTGGGGCTTTTTTTATTTTAGTCGGTGATGGTCTGATTAACTGCATCACGAACTTCTTTGGGTTCAATGTGACTAATTTTATGCCCAAAACTACGTAACCACCACACCAGTTGATTGGTAAAAGGGACGGTCGCATGAACCAAGATTTGCCCATTTCCAAGCGGTTCTAAAACCTGATTGGTGCTGAGTTTGGTTTCTTCCAAATACAGTGCATCTATTTCAGTCATAGTCAGGGTGAGTGCAACGGTTTCTGTGGGTTTTGAAAAGTCTACACGGAAACCTAATGCACCCGATTCGATGTATTCATCGATATCGAAATTGACTGGGTGTAAGGCACGAGTGTTTAAAACCGTCGCTGATTTGAAACGGTGCAGTGCAAAGGTTTGAATATCAGTTTTGTCGTGGCGGGTACAAATCAGATAAATAATTGCACCTTTTTGAACCAATGCGAGTGGATTGAGCGTATACGTTTTTGCTTCAGCTGCTTGGTTTAAACCTTGATAAACGCATTCTAGTTGTTTGTCTTGGAGTAGTCCTTCATAGATGGCTTGCTGCGCTGTTTTTTCCACAATCGGGGGAATCAGCGGTTGTGTCGCCGGGACAATGCGTACGCGGTTAATCCATTGGCGCACATTGTTTTGAGTAGAGAGGCTACGACGTGCTAAGTCAAACCACGGGTTCATTTCTTCAATTAAGCTGGGAGGAAGAAGATGTTTAAGGTGTTCTTCAACCATCATAAACGTCACCGCCTGAGAGCTGGTCATGTGCGGTAAGCTTTGAATCGGAGCATCAGAACGCCAACGCCAACCTTGAGGTACAGCGCCATTGTTTTCAATCGGAAAGCGTTGAGAGATTTGATTTAAATCACGTTGAATGGTTCGCAAAGTAATATCGATGCCTTCACGTTGTAAAATCTCTTGCAGCTCTCGAGTTCCCATCCATTTTCCAGTGGAAAGACGAGACAAAATTTGCCATTGGCGATAGAGACTATTGGACGTTTCTTTTTCTTGTATAGACATAGTTTAATAAAATTTAGGAGTCGAAATTACTTACTTGAATGTGAACACAATAAGAAAACTCATTCGTTTAAGCAAGCTTTGCTTGAAATTTTTCAGTTATATTTTTTGACACAACTTAATGCGAAATAGAATTGAAGCAATGCGTTTTTTATCGATTAATAAACAAAGCATCTTTAGAAATCCATGGCATAGATATTGCTACGTATGGGTTACATATCGATAACAATTGAGAGGTTTGTATGTTTAAAGAAGATAAAGATACAAATGTAAATACGATGTTGGACGGATATAAGCTTAACTCTCCTGTATTAAATCCGATTCACTCTCATGATCGTCTATCGAGCCAGTCTGTTGGATTGTTTCATCAAATAACCTCGAATTTCTTTAATGAAATGACAGATGACCAAGCGATGTCGGGTGAGGCTTGTGCGCGTATTGAGCACTGGTTGTCACAGCATAGTGTAGAAGAACTCGAAGAACTGAACCAAATTGCCAAACAGCATTTTTTATATGAAGGTATTACGTTTACTGTATATGGTGAATCTGAGGGTATTGAGCGCACCATTCCTTATGATTTAATTCCACGTGTGATCGCTAAACAACAATGGAATAAAATCTCCCTTGGCTCTGCTCAACGTGTGCGGGCTTTAAATCTATTTTTACATGATATTTATCATCAACAAGACATTCTCAAAGCGAAAATTATTCCAGAACTGCAAGTGTTGACGCATGAGGCTTATCAACCGCATATGTATGAGCACCGTTTAAAAGGTCAGATTTATAGCCAAATTAGTGGAATTGATATTATCCGTGATGGGCAGGGTGAGTTTTATGTACTTGAAGATAATTTAAGAACGCCGTCGGGCGTGTCTTATATGCTTGAAAGTCGTAAGATTAGTGAAAAACTCATGCCAGATTTGATGCAGAAGAACCATATTTTAGGCATAGAACAATATCCACAATTACTTAAACAAATTTTGGCTGAAAATGCTTATGTCGATCAGCCTTTCATCGTGGTGTTGACACCGGGACGTTTTAATAGTGCCTATTATGAACATGCTTTTTTAGCCCGTGAAATGGATGTGCCTTTGGTGACTTCGCGCGATTTGTTTGTAGAGCATGATAAGGTCTATGTCAAAACCATTCGGGGCCGTCAACGAGTGGATGTGATTTACCGCCGTTTGGATGATGCTTATCTTGATCCGCTGTGCTTTATGCCGAACAGTACTTTAGGTGTCGCAGGGTTGATGTCGGCTTATTTGAGTCATAACGTGGTTATTGCGAATGCACCAGGCACAGGGGTTGCGGATGATAAATCGATTTATCCTTATGTCGATAAAATGATTCAGTTTTATTTAGGTGAAAAACCTATCTTAAAAAATGTTCCGACATATCAATGCCGTGACAAGCAAGATTTGGCTTATGTACTGGAGAACCTTGAGCAGTTAGTGGTCAAAGAGGCGCAAGGTTCGGGTGGGTATGGTATGCTGATTGGACCGCAAGCCTGTAAAAGCCAAATTGAGCAATTTAGAGATAAGCTCATGGCGACGCCGCATTTATATATTGCCCAGCCCACTTTAGAGCTTTCAGTTAGTCCAACCATGACTGAATCGGGTGTGTCTGAGCGTCATATTGACCTTAGACCGTTTGTGCTCAGTTCACCCTATCGTACCGAAATTGTCCCTGGCGGTTTAACACGTGTTGCGATGAAAGAAGGTTCGTTGGTGGTCAACTCATCCCAAGGAGGAGGAATTAAAGACACTTGGGTCGTGGAAAACTTACATTCATAAAATAAACAAATATGAGGGTAGAACTATGATTTTATTAAGCACCAATGCTGAAAATATTTTTTGGTTAGGGCGTTATTTAACACGTACTCAATATTTGTGTGCTCAGTTTCCGTTTACCCAAGATCAGCCTGCAATGGATTATGCGCATGCATTTTGTTTGCCTGCTTTTGATGCGTGCTCACTGAATGAGCTGATTTTAAACCCAAACAATCCTGCTTCATTTAACCAGCAATTTCAAAGCGCCAAGAGTAATGTTCAAGACTTGCGCGGGATTTTATCTGCAAAGGCATATGCGGAACTGAATCAATTTATCAAAAATGCCACTGAAAACACCGCCTACATTTGTGATGTGGTTGGAGAGTGTCAGGATGTACTTGAGTCTGAAGCCAGTGATGTCTTTTTATTCTTTAGTTTGGGGCAAATGATTGAGCAGCTTGACCGTCAAATTCGCCTGAAACAAGATGCACAAAATACTTTAGTTGAAATAGAAAACATCGTCATGTTGTTAAAAGAAATGGGCTGGCTAAATTTGGCACAGGCTTGGCTAGAGCTCAAATCACAACCTGATGCGATGAATTTTTATCATTTTAGTGATTATATTCAACAATTGTTTGAGGTTGATGTATGAAACTTATGATCAATCACCAAACGCATTATCAATATAGTGAATTGGCCCTGAACAGCATTCAATATATCAAAATGACACCCACGAATAATTCGCACCAAAAGGTATGTCACTGGCATGTGAGTGTGCCAGGAGAGCGTGAAGAAAAACGGGATGCGTTTCATAATATTTGGATTACCAGTTCGCAACGTGAAGCCTATCAACAGTTGACCATTATGGCGCAGGGCATTGTTGAAATTAATAGCTTGGCAGAACATGGCATCCAAGATCGTCTGAATCCTAATTTATTTTTACAGCCGACGCTCAATACCCAGTGTAATGCCGAAATGAAGGCATTTGCACATCAGTATGTGTCTGAGCTGAATCGGGAAAGTTTGATGAAACTGTCAGAAGCAGTTTTAGCGCATATCCCTTATGTACCTGCTGAAACCTCGGTGCTAACTTCGGCAATCGATGCATTCAATGGGCAGCAAGGCGTATGTCAGGACCATAGTCATGTTTTTATTGCCATGTGTAAGCATCTTGGCTTACCGGTACGTTATGTATCAGGGTATTTGCATGTGCCTGAAACTTCACACCTTGCCAGTCACGCGTGGGCCGAGGTGTATATTGATGATGCATGGTATTGTTTTGATACCAGTAATCAATTGTTCAAACCACAGTCACATATCTATGTAGCTATTGGGCGCGATTATTGGGATGTAGCTCCCGTTCGTGGCGTACGTGAAAAAGGTGGGGTGGAATCGATGCATTCCATGGTACAAGTTTTAAGTTGTTAAGGTTTAGCTGAAAAAGGATGTTCTATGACCTATTGTTGTGCACTTCGTCTTCAAGATGGTTTGGTTTTTATAAGTGATACGCGTACGAATGCAGGTGTAGACCATATATCCGTGTTTAGGAAACTGTATACCTTTGGTGTGGAGGGTGAACGCTTTATTGCGATTCAAACCTCAGGAAACTTAGCAACGACCCAAGCGGTGATTGGGCATTTAAAAAATCATCTGGAGTTAAGCCAAGAACCCAATTTATATAGTGTCAATACCATGTTCGAAGCGGCTGAGTTGGTCGGGCATACTTTGAAAAAAGTCTTGGCGGATATGGCACCAGACACGCAAGAACAAAGTAATTACTACTGCAGCTTATTGGTCGGTGGGCAAATTAAAGGGGCTGAAATGCAACTTTACAATATCTACCCGCAGGGCAATTTTATTTGTGCGACCAAAGATACGCCGTATTTTCAAATTGGTGAAAGTAAATATGGCAAGCCAATTCTAGATCGTGCATTACGGTATGACATGCCCTTAGACGAAGCGGTGAAGTGTAGTTTGATTTCTTTTGATTCAACCTTGCGGTCTAATGTTTCTGTCGGTTTGCCCTTAGATGCTTTGGTGTACACGAGAGATAGTTTACATATTCCAGTGGGTAAGCGGATTGATGAAGAAGATCCGTATTTTTCAAGCATTAGCAAGCAATGGTCAGATACATTAAGAAAAGGATTGCAAGAATTGGCAAAGCCGACGGATGACTATTTAGTATAAACGTGCTAAATGCTAAAAATAATGAAATCAATCAATTGGGGGAGTCTATGCAGCAAATTTGCTATGCAAGTACTTCAACTTCGGATCATGTACAGCTTCTTCAAGATGTTCGGGACATTTTAAGAGAAGCACGTGATTTTAATGCATTGCATAATATTTCAGGTGTTCTTTATTATGCAGATCAGCATTATTTCCAGTGCTTAGAAGGGGATGAAGCTGCTTTAGAATTATTAATGTCAAAATTATTGAAAGACCCTAGACATAAAGATATTAAAGTCTTTGAGGCGAAAACGATTCACGCGGCACATTTTAGAGCTTGGGGCATGAAGTATGTGCAACGTATGAGTAGCGTACATACCAAAATGCGTGAGATGGGTTTTGCAAAATTTGAACCGCAGAGTATGAGTCAACAACAAATTGATCAGTTGTTACAAGACCTTTACGATGCCCAGTCTGATGAGAGTTTGTGTTGAAAAAAGCCCAAGTAGAACTTGGGCTTTTTTTGTTAGATTTGCTTACGTATAGGGCGATTACTTAACCGGCAAAGTAGCTCATAACCAATGGTTCCATTGGCTTCCGCAACATCGTCAACTAAGCGGTTTTCACCCCAGAGCTCAACCTTTGTACCGAGTTTGGCGTTTAAACCCGTCACATCGATCGCAATCATGTCCATTGCTACTCGGCCCACAACAGCTACTGCCTGACCATTTATAGCAACATAGTTTTGCTTTGAAAATGCACGTGGATAGCCATCACCATAACCAATCGAAACAATGGCCAGTTCAGTTTCTTGGTTTGCGACAAAATGCGAACCATAGCCGACACCTTCACCTGCTTGAATGGTATTTAATGCAATAATTTCCGCCGTGAAGGTCATAACTGGCTTTAAGTCCAAGTCGTGTGCATTTTTATCGGCAAAAGGTGATGCACCGTAAAGCATGATGCCGGGACGAACAAAATCAAAATGAAGTTCAGGCCATTTAAAAATAGCAGCTGAGTTACAACATGAGGCTAGGATGGGTGAACACGCTTCTTTGATGTGTAGAAATTGCGCACGTTGCTGTTCATTGAGTGGGTGGTCAGCATCGGCGTTGGCAAAGTGCATTGCTAGGACACATGTAAAGCCTTCTGCTTTTAAAGTGTTGATGACATCAATGATTTCGGCAACTTTAAAGCCTAAACGGTTCATACCGCTATTGAGTTTTGCCCATACTTTAAGCTTTTGTGCGATATACGCGGTTTTATGTGAGATTAACCAATCGACTTGTTGTTGCTGATGAACCACACACTCGATATTTTGCTCAATGACGGTTTGCATTTCATCTGCTGAGAAAACACCTTCAATCAGTGTAATCGGTTGTGTAAAGCCGAGTTCACGAATCTCTAATGCTTCTTGTAAACAGGCGACACCAAAGGCATCGGTTTCACTTAAGGCTGCTAAACAGTCTTTGACTCCGTGTCCATAAGCATTGGCTTTGACCATGCTGACGATTTTCGCGTTTGGGGCAAGTTGTTTGACACGGTTTAAATTATATTGCAGCGCTTGGCTATCAATATAAACTGTTGCTTGACGCACCCTAATTACTCCTACAGGGTCATGGAAAGGCGACGATGAGGCTTTAATTATTCCTCATCATCGTACTGAGCATAAAACTCAGGGGATAAGTTACTAAAGCGGGTGTATTGGCCTTCAAAAGCAAGTCGAACGGTACCAATAGGGCCGTTACGTTGTTTACCAATAATAATTTCGGCAGTGCCCGCTTCTTTGGACTCTTTGTTATAGACTTCGTCACGGTAAATAAACATGATTAAGTCGGCGTCCTGCTCGATCGCACCGGATTCACGTAAGTCTGACATCACGGGGCGTTTGTTTGGGCGGTTCTCGAGGGAACGGTTAAGCTGCGATAGTGCAATTACAGGGCACATCATTTCTTTGGCAAGAGCTTTTAAGCTTCGTGAAATTTCTGAAATCTCACCTACACGGTTATCACCCATGCCTGGCACTTTCATCAGCTGTAAATAATCGACCATGATGCAGCCGAGTTTACCATCGTGCTGTTTGGCAATACGACGTGCGCGAGCACGAACTTCTGTAGGCGGAAGAGCAGAGGAGTCATCGATATAGAGCTTTTTCTCTTGCAGTTGCAAAATGGTGCCCGTCACTTTTGACCATTCATCGCCATCGAGTTTACCTGAACGTAAATGTCCCTGATGGACTTTCCCGTAAGATGAAATTAAACGCATGGCGATGGAGTCGGCTGGCATCTCCATGGAGTAAACCAAGGCAGGTAAGTCATTATTAAACAGCACGCTTTCCACTAAATTCATGGCAAAAGTGGTTTTACCCATCGATGGACGCGCTGCAACAATAATCAAATCACCTGCTTGCATGCCCGAGGTTTTATTGTCGAGTTCAAGAAAGCCTGTGGTTAAGCCTGTAATGCTGCCTTCCATTTGCGACAGCTCATTCAGCTTATCAAATACATCAGCTACAACTGTATTGATGGCTTTAGGCCCTTGAGCTTTGGCATTGTTATTGTGTTGTTCTGCCAAAGAGAAAATATTAGTTTCGGCCAAATCTAAAATTTCACTGACGTTACGACCTTTGGTGTCATAGGCATTTTGTAAAATTTCAGAACTAACCTTGATCATGCTGCGCAAAGTCGAAAATTCTTTGATCTTGGTGGCATAAGTTTCCATGTTATAGAAACTAGACGGGGAGTCTGCCATCAATTGCATCAGGTACTCTTCACCACCAACCGCATCGAGTAGGTTTTGTGTGGTGAGCCAGTCATGAACTAAAACCGCATCATAGGGTGAGCTGTCTTTGGAGAGTTGTGCAATCGCGCGAAAAATATATTTATGGCGCGTCGCATAAAAGTCATTTTCAGTGAGTACATCGCCAACTTGTTCAAAGGATTCAGCAACCGTCATTAAAGCGGCAAGTACAGCTTGTTCCAATGCTAAGTTATGCGGAGGTGTACGGAATTCTTTCAGTTGCCCTGACTCATTTGGTTTATTGTCTTGTTTCGATGAGCTCTTTTGAGCAGTGGCATTCGCCTGTGACATATAACGCCCTGATTTTTAATACAGTAAGAGGGATAACTTAAGATAAATTTCACTGTAAATTTGGAAAAAATTACAGCCATTTAACTGTATGCACTTTATCAAAAAATGCAGCTGCTGTGTGCTGAATTCAAGGCTTATGGATAAAACCCATAATATTCAAATTTGGCATTTTGAGGGGCAGGCTGATGAAGTTTTAAGCTGAGCGAAGAAACTACTTTTTCATAGAGATAAAAAAAGAGCATGCAAAAGCATGCTCTTTTTTTTGCAAGAAATTACTCAGATACGATAGTAACGAGAACTTCAGCAACAACATCATGGTGCAATTGGATTGCGATGTTGAATTCGCCAGTGTGACGAAGTGCACCGTTCGGTAAACGAACTTCTGCACGGTCAACTTCAAGACCAGCATTTGTTAACGCGTCAGCGATATCACGAGTACCGATAGAACCGAATAGTTTACCTTCGTCACCAGCTTTCGCAGTGATTACGATGTTAACTTCGTCTAATTGGCTAGCACGTGCTTGAGCAGCAGCTAAAACATCAGCTTCAGCTTTCTCAAGTTCAGCGCGACGAGCTTCAAAAGCAGCAGTGTTAGCTTCAGTAGCAGCTACTGCTTGACCTTGAGGGATAAGGTAGTTGCGGCCGTAACCAGCTTTAACTGAAACTTTATCGCCTAATTTACCAAGGTTTTTAATGCGTTGTAATAAGATAATATCCACAGCTCAACCTCACTTATGATTGTCAGTGTAAGGGATCAAAGACAAGTAGCGAGCTTGTTTAATAGCAAGCGCTAATTGACGTTGGTAACGAGCTTTAGTACCTGTAATACGGCTAGGAACAATCTTGCCGTTTTCAGTGATGTACTGTTTTAAAGTGTCGATATCTTTGTAGTCGATGTACGTAACGTTCTCAGCTGTAAAGCGGCAGAACTTGCGACGACGGTAAAAACGTGCCATTGATGTTCTCCTTATGCTTCAGCAGAGTCTTGAGCTTGTTGTGCTTCTTCACGTTGAGCTTTACGCGCACGTTTTTCTTCAGCACTCTTAGCCAATAGTGACTCTTCAGTGATAGCGTTCTCACGACGGATGATAAGGCTACGAATAATTGCATCGTTGTAACGGAACAATTCTTCTAACTCATCAAGAGTAGTTTGACCACACTCAACATTCATAAGAATGTAGTGAGCTTTGTGGATCTTGTTGATTGGGTAAGCCAATTGACGACGGCCCCAGTCTTCAAGACGGTGAATTTGACCTTCAGCTTCTTTGATGTGAGTTAGGTAGCGTTCTACCATACCAACGACTTGATCGCTTTGATCAGGGTGTACTAAAAGTACGATTTCGTAATGACGCATTGTCAGCTCCTTACGGTTTAAACAGCCCCTAACAAAAAAGTTGTTAGAAGCAAGGAGTCACAACCTAGGTTGTGTCGCATTAGATGCGAAGGGGGAATTTTAGAGACTTTGCTCGCCAAATTCAAGAACTTCTCTTAAAAAGCCCTAATTATTTTGAGGTTTTGAGCGTAAAAGGAAGACGACATAGCCTTTAAAGTTCGGATCATTTTCAAGCTTGGGCGGTCTATGCCACTCACCATATTGAACAATGCCAATTTTATAAGGCAGTTTTAGTGCTGAAACTTTTTTTAGATAAGCTGCATAGTTGGGTATGGTGGTTGAACTTTGATAAGTTTGAATGACCAACTCGTCGATGGTGTTATTCAGGAGGTTTAAAGTCTCCTGATTTGTCACATTGGTCCAGTCCATTAAACCCGTGATACTGAGTTGATAGTGCTGCGGCAATTGTTTTCTTAATTGACTTAAGAATAGCGCATATTGGTGAATGTGTTTGGTTTTGGCATCGAAATCAATTTGTATGCCTTGAATATGATTCCCTGCATTTTCCCATTGCTGAACGCGTTTTAAAATTTGTGTAAGTTCTTGGCCCTGCCAGTCTAAATGATAATTACGAAAAACTAGCCACACCTTTTGCTGAGGAATTTTTAAGACGCTTACGCCTTGCGGTATAAGCTTAGAGTGATGTGTTTGGGAGTCTAAACGGATTTCACCTTGTAAAATATAAAGTTCTTTAGCCACTTTTAGGTAAGGGGCAGATGAAATATTGCCCCAAATCCAAAATGCATCATAGTCTTCGGTATTTACCGAACCAAATGTTGAAGCTGGCTGACTCGGCTGACAAGCCATGATACTCAGCATACAGATCAACGTCATAACAACGGAAAAAATCTGCTTCAACATATAGTCTTACCAGTAATACTTTAAAGATTGTGCCCAAGAAGTACTTGGGTAGTCACGTTTAATGTGGTCGAACCATTGTTTACGGGTGGATTTTTCAACTTCTGCATCCTGACAGTCATTCATCCCGCTTGGTGAATAACACATGATTGAGCGATAAAGCGCATACGCTTTTAAATCAGGTACAGAACTGGATTTGATGATGTCCTTATACACTTGACCACGGGCAAAAATTGCACCTTGGAAGCTGGAAGTTTCTTTTTCTAAAGCGGTGACATAGCTTATGTTGTAGCCTTGAGTCGAGCGTGCATATTCGCCCAAACAAAGTCGGAGCTTTAAATCTTGAGATGAATTTTCAAGTTTTTGAGTCAGGCTGAATAAATCGGGGCATTGAATCTGTGGCGTGATTTTTGTTCCTACCCAAATGAAATCACTGAAAGGCGGTTGGTTTTTATAATTTTTATATGTTTCTGAGTCATATTTATACTTCGCGACATCTTGTGGTAGCAGTACAAAGGCTTGATTAAACAGTTTAAAGTTCTGATGCACCAATGATTTTTGCAAAGTTTTATATAAAGCTAAATTTTTTTGATCTGTATTTGATGCTTTGCTCTGTACAATTTGCATTAAGCTTTTTTCATTAGCTTCATTTTCAATAAAGCTTTTTTGCAATGAAGCTTGTTTGATTTTAGCATCTGAACCGATAAAGGCGCTGGCATTTTGCTGTTGGGTATAATGTGGATATAGCATCAGTTCAAATAAGCCACGCTGTTCAATGGATTTTGATTGACTCATCCAACCTTCCCAGTATTGCTGCGCATTTTGAGTTTGTCCGAGTTTCTCTAGAATACGACCTTTTAACAAGATTTGACTGAGTTGAAGGTAACTATTAATTGAAGTAGAGGAATGTTCTGGCAAATATTTTAAAGCTTCGGCTGGTTTGTTCTGCACAAAGAATAAGTGATTGGCTTGTAGGTATTGGAACAGTTCTGGCTGACTCTTAAATAGTGTTTTTTGGTTGTTGAGTTCAGACCAGCTTAAGACTTTATCTTCTGCTGATGTTGCCTGACGCATTTGCATTAAATCTGAAATGGTCAGAAAGAATGGATCTTTTAGATTTTTTGGATTGAATGAGCGGCTTTGAAAAACATGGCGATCTATTTCAAAGACTAGATTATCGAGCTCTAAATTATAGTATTTGGAATCGGGATGATTGATTTGCCATGCGAGTTCGCTGGTCAGGAGTTCGGTATTTCCGCTCAGCCAATAACAACGACGTAGTAAACCGCGTGCACTTGCTGCATATTTTCCCTCAGGAAAGCGTTTGAAGTAGGTAGTGATATGCTCATAGGTGTTTTTGAGTAAAGTCTGATCTACTTCATCGATTTTTAAGTCGCCATATTTACCGACACCCGACTGATAGCTTTCATTGAGGCTGCTACGAATCAACATATATTGCGATGTTTCTTTGATCCAAGACTGATCAACCGTAGTTAATACTGAATAAATTTTAGTAGCTGTGGAAAAGTTACTGTTGTAAAAGGCAATGGTTGCATTTAAATAAGACGCATACTGACGTGCTTGTATAGACCAGTTCGGATTGACTTGGATGAGGGCAAGATCACGGTCACAGGCCGAGATATTCTGTCTTCCTTGAATCAGTAAATCTTTTTCCACTTTGCTGAGATTTTTGTCGGCTTTCACCTGCTGGGTAAATTGATCCGCACCATTGTCTAGACTACTGCAATGTTCTTGGTAGGGTGTCTTTACATTGCTTGGTTTTAATCGGGCATTCGGTCGTTTATTGGTTACGCTTTGAAACAATGTTTTAGCCGCAAATGGTACATTGCTATATTCAGTTTCCCAAAGTGGACTATTTGGCTGATTAAAATTCAATTTGGCCAAACCCATGTCGCTCAGAAGTAAAAGCATATTGGTTTGATTGTCATTGGCGGGCGTGAGCGCAGGCAAATTGTCACAGGCTGTATAGGCATTGGTTTGAATGTTGGTCGATGGGTAGCAATAAACATCGAAACCAGAAAAACTGTGCGTGCTATAAGTAAGAGTGATAGGGAATAGACTAATAAAAATAGATTTTTTAAAAAATTGTGATGGCATTTTCATTGCAGAGCATGAGTTATTGTTGTGTCTGCTATGGTAACAACTTAAAGACTAGACTTAAATATTGAATAAGTTGAAATAAAAAAGATAGAGAGAACTCTATCTTTTTTAAAACAGCGGCAAATGTGGAGCAGGTGAGACATAGCTAAAACTAAAACTAAAACTTAATGCAGTAATTAAAATCACTGAATATAAGAAATAGCGTTTTGCCCAAACCTGATCATTTTCAGCTTTAAAACCAATGATTGATAAATATACCCAATAAGCACAGAGTGCGTTAAAGGTGATAAGAAAAAACATATTGGTATAGCCAAAACAATACAAACCATTTAACACCGCAGCAAACAGCAAGACATAAATCAAGCTTTCAACTTTCGTGCGGAAAATTGAACGTGCTACAGGTAAAATTGGAATGCCTGCATTTTTATAGTCGTCAAAGCGGTATACCGCAATTCCCCATGAATGAGGCATTTGCCAAAGTGCATATGCTAAGAAAAGCAACAATGCGGCAACATCAAATTCATTGGTTACAGCTGTATAGCCGATCACTGGTGGACTAGCCCCAGAAATACTTCCAATCACGGTTTGGTGAATGGATGTGCGTTTGCTCCATAGACTATAAAAAATCACATAAACCACAAAACCAAGTACAGCAAAGCCAAAGGCATAAGCATTAACAAAGAACCAGAGTAGGGCGAAACCTAATATTCCAAGCGCAGCAGAAAATGCCAAAGCAACGGAAGGACTGATGGTTTTTTTAACTAATGCACGGTTCATCGTCCGTTCCATCTTTTGATCAATATCTTGATCAATGACGTTATTGACGACACAGCCAGAAGCAACAACCAGTGTTGTACCAAGTAGAGTGATGAGAAGGAGGAGGAAATCTACAGACCCCTGAGCGGCTAAAAAGAAGCCGCCCAGAGTGGTAACGAAGTTACCAAAGAGAATTCCTGGTTTAGTCAGGAATAAATACTTTTTCAACATGACGATCAGTTTAGATCATCATGTTGTAGTGTAAGTAGTTCATAATCCATACAGAGCCGACTAGAAGTACAGCAATACAAAGTACTGTATAGATAAATGCAATCACGTTCCAACGTTGCTCTGAAGATGAGTTCATGTGCAAGAAGTAAACTAATTGAACTAGAACCTGAGCAACCGCTGTAATTGCGATAACTGCCATAACAATACCGCGACCAAAACCACCAGCCATTACCATACCGAATGGAATTACGGTCAGGATAACTGAAAGGATAAAGCCGATCGTGTATTGCTTGGTGTTACCGTGTGAAGCACCAGCTGAGTTATGATCGTGACTCATTATAGAACTCCCATCAAGTAAACTACGCTGAATACACAGATCCAAACGATGTCAAGGAAGTGCCAGAACAAGCTTAGGCAAGCAAGACGACGAGTGTTTGGAAGAGTCAAACCATTTTTCTTGATCTGAATCATCAAAATGATCATCCATACCAAACCTGAAGTTACGTGAATACCGTGCGTACCTACTAAAGTAAAGAACGACGATAAAAACGCACTTACGCTTGGACCGTGGCCAGCATGAACTAAGTGATTAAACTCATATAGTTCCATGCCGATGAATGAAGCACCGAATAACCAAGTGATCGCTAACCAAGTTAAAACTTGGTTGACGTTCTTTTTGTATGCAGCAAGAACCGCAAAACCAAAAGTTACAGAAGAGATCAAGAGAGCGAAAGTTTCAGTTAAAACGAAACCTAAAGACTCACCGAATAATTCTTTTGCACTTGGTGTGCCCATAGGCACATGGCTACTTAAAACAGCGAATGCAATGAAGAGTGTACCGAATAGAATCAAGTCACTCATCAAATAAGTCCAAAAACCAAAGACGGTGATGTCGGTATCATCGTGGTGATGATGCTCATCGTGTCCGTGGTTTTCGTGATGAAGTACGTCAGCCATTGTCTTAGTCCTTCTTCAAATGTTTTTCAAGAATCGCGTAACGTTCATTTTCAATACGCTCAACTTCAGCAGCAGGAACATAGTAGTCCACTTTCTTCGTAAACGAAGACGCGATGAAGCTGATAATAGCAGCGATGAACATCACAACAACTAACCACCAGATATGCCAGATTAAACCAAAGCCCATAACAGTAATGAACATGGCAATCACAACACCAGCAGCACGATTCGTTGGCATATGAATGTCTTCGTATGAAGTAGGTTTCGCATATGCTACGCCATTCTCTTTGTCATTCCAGAACGTATCAATACCATTGATTGTTGGAAGATGAGCAAAGTTGTAGAACGGAGCAGGAGACGAAGTCGCCCATTCAAGTGTACGACCATCCCATGGATCGCCTGTAAGGTCGAGGTTGTCGTTGCGTTGTAAGTAACCAACAACAATCTGCATAACGAAACATGCAATACCAATCGCGACTAACACAGAACCGAAGAATGCAATAGCAATGTACGGATCCCATTCAGGGTTGTCATATGTATTCAAACGACGAGTCATACCCATGAAACCAAGGATATAAAGTGGCATGAATGCAAAGTAGAAACCGAAGAACCAGAACCAGAACGCAGCTTTGCCCCATGCTTCATTGAGCTTCCAACCAAACATTTTCGGCCAGTAGAAAATGATGCCGGCAAACATACCAAACACCACACCACCGATAATTACGTTATGGAAGTGAGCAATCAAGAACAATGAGTTGTGTACAAGGAAGTCCGCAGGTGGAACCGCCATTAATACACCAGTTAAACCGCCAATACCGAATGTTACAAGGAAGCCAAGCGTCCATAACATAGGAGTAGTGAAGGTGATACGACCCTTATACATTGTGAATAACCAAGAGAAGATTTTCACACCAGTAGGAATCGCAATAACCATGGTCATGATACCGAAGAACGCATTCACGTTCGCACCAGCACCCATGGTGAAGAAGTGGTGAAGCCATACTACGAACGCAAGTACTGTGATCGCAATTGTTGCATACACCATTGATTTGTAACCGAACAACGTTTTACGAGAGAACGTTGAAACAACTTCAGAGTAAATACCAAATGCTGGTAATACTAAGATGTAAACTTCTGGGTGACCCCATGTCCAAATCAAGTTTACATACAACATTGGGCTACCACCCATGTCATTTGTAAAGAAGTGGAAACCGAAGTAACGGTCAAGCGTTAACATTGCAATTGTTGCTGTTAACACTGGGAATGACGCAATGATCAATACAGCTGTACACAAAGATGTCCAAGTAAAGATCGGCATGTCCATAAGTGACATACCAGGCGCGCGCATTTTAATGATGGTAACGAAGAAGTTAACACCCGTTAATAGCGTACCTAAACCTGAAATCTGAAGTGCCCAGATATAGTAGTCCACACCCACGCCTGGAGAGTATTCGATACCTGAAAGAGGAGGATAAGCCATCCAACCTGTTGCAGCGAATTCACCAATTGCAAGAGATGCCATCATTAAGCCTGCAGCACCAGCAAATAGCCAGAAGCTTAGAGAGTTTAATAATGGGAAGGCAACGTCACGTGCACCAATTTGAAGTGGTACAGAGATGTTCATTAAGCCAACAACTAGACCCATTGCTACGAAGAAGATCATGATTACACCGTGTGCGGTGAAGATCTGATCGTAGTGTTCTGGGTGTAAATAACCTTCACCGCCACCTTTTGCAAGGAACAGTTGAAGACGCATCATAATCGCATCGGCGAAACCACGCAAAAGCATGATGATCGATACGAAAAGATACATGATACCAATTTTTTTATGGTCGACTGATGTGAACCATTCGTTCCACAAGTAGCCCCATTTTTTAAAGTAGGTAATACCAGCAACAACTGCGATACCACCTAAGATCATCATTGCAACTGTGACCAGTACAATTGGATCGTGCGGAATAACGTCCGGACCTAACTTACCTAAGAAGCTCATGTCTTATTCCCCTACAACTGATGAAGCAGGTTCAACAGCGGCATGTGCTTCAGATGAAGCAGCCCCGTGAGCACCCGCAGTCGCTGAGTGATCAGCACCGTGATAGTTGCTCATATATTTGCTGATGACTGACTTAAACAAGCCTTCCTCTACAGAAGAGTAGTAAGTCACAGGGTGTGGCTTAGTTGGATAAGGCTTCATTGCCTCAGCAGCAGCCTTCTCTTCAGGAGTTTTTGCTTTTGAAATCAAAACTTCAATTTGGTGTTTACCACGGTTACCGTCACGTAAAGACTCAAATTCAGCTTGATCTAAAATTGTTTTTTGTACAGCTTTAGGATTAATGCTTGTACCGTTACCTGCTTTAACTGCAGCAACCCATTCAGCGAATTGAGCGTCAGTTACAGAGTGAGCACGGAAGCGCATTTGCGAGAAGCCGTAGCCTGAATAGTTTGAAGAGAAACCGCGGTAGCCTTCAGCTGGGCTAGTTCCATCTGCTAACAAATTCAAGTGCGTTTGCATGCCTGCCATTGCATAAATTTGACCGCCTAACGCAGGGATGAAGAACGAGTTCATCGTGAAGTTAGAGGTAATTTTAAGTGCAACTGGAGTTTTTTCAGGGAAACGAATTTCGTTAACCGTCGCAATGTTAAGATCAGGGTAAATGAAGATCCATTTAAACTGTTCTGCAATGACTTGAATATTTACAGGTGCTTTATCAGATTCGATCGGGCGGTAAGGGTCATACTTGTGCGAACCCCACCAAGTTAACCAAGCCAGAATACCAATAATAATGACAGGAATACCCCAAACTACAATTTCAATTGCAGTAGAGTGTGCCCATGTAGGTTTATAGTCTGCATCTTTATTCGACGCGCGATATTTCCAACCAAACCATAATGCCATTACGACTGATGGAATAACCACCAATAGCATTAAATAGATCGCAGTCATCATTAAGTCAGATTGACCTTGTGCAACTGGACCTTTTGAGTTTAGAAGTACCATATCACCACCACACCCAGTTAAGAGCGCGGCGATCGCAGATAAAGACAATACAGCTAAAATCGTTTGTCTCATTTTACAACCTCGGTGAAGAGTCCCATTCCCTAATAAAATTGGGATAGCGATTAAAGTGTCGCATGGTTGAAAAGTTTCTTTTTAAGTCTAAAACACTTCTCAATCATAAGACACCGCTACGTTGTAGGGCATTATGCCTTATATCGACAAACTAAGCTATACGTAAAGGTGCTTTAAATAACTGTTATAAAAACCGATTTTTTCACTCGGAATTTTATAATTTATTTAGGGATTTATTTTGAATATCAATAAACTGCAGAAAACTGAGGTGAGCCAAACCTCAGCTTAAATATGGTCAAATTACTGCTTAATGACCTTAGTTTTCGCCAGCTTATCGTGCAAAGTTTGACGCTTTGCAGTTAAACCAAAGACGTGATCGGCGATGGTAATAAACGGCATGAACAGCATATTGAGTACAATAAAGACAACACTGCGTAATGTGAATACACGTAAAAGGCTGACTTTTTCGTTGGTTTCAAAGTCTACAATTTTAATTTTGGTGATTTTTTTACCAATACTTTGACCATTTTTTGCTAAGAAAAAGGCCTGAATACCGAGCATAATCAGCAGGTAAATGCCCATGGTGGTCCATGCTTCAGTAGGAATTAAACTGAACAGTTGTGCTTGCAGCTCACTGGCCTGAGTTGCTGTGGTAGCAGCTTGCATTTTTTGCTGAATTTCAGTGAGTTCACCAAATTTGTCTGCTTGTAAAAAGAACGAGGGAATCGCAGCGGCAGGGAGCCAAAGAAGTAAATCAATGACTTTGGCTAAGACGCGTGTGCCTATTGATGCCAGTTCAGGTTGAGCAACTTTCGCCGCTGTGCGGTTTGGCTGTGAAAATTGATGTGGCGTATGCATTGGCTCAGGAATAGGGGGCTGAGGTTGATAACCTACAGGTTCATACGCCAGTTTTCCTTGGGTGAGTTCACCTAAAGCTTTCCATTCAGGCATACCCTGATGCCAAACTAAATCTGTCAATAAAACTTGTTGGCTTGCGAGCATCTGATTCAACTGCTCTAAAGTATATGGACCGGCTTGTTGATTATTTCGTGCCAAGTAAATCTGCATATAAACTTAATCTCAAAATATAAGTTGGGATATTCAAATAATAAATGTATTTGTTTTCAGATTAAAAACAAATAAAAAATCTATGGTAAAACATGCGGATAGTCTAGAGAATTTCAAGCTGAAATTAACCAAAACTACACAAAATGCAGGACAGTGTAACAAGGATTATGCTGCTTCTTCTAGCTTTATCGCAATGCAATCTTTTCTCAATCAAGATGTTGATGCATGAGTATCAAACTTAGTCTAAATTTTTGCATCAATACGCTTGTTTTATTACGGATACGTTAAAAGAGTAGATATAAAAAAAGACCCTTGAAAGGGTCTTTTTTATCGGATCAAAAAGTTAAGCTTTTTGAACTTTTTCTTCAGCAAGGAAGAACCAAGTGTCTAATACTGAGTCAGGGTTAAGTGATACAGATTCGATACCTTGTTCCATAAGCCATTGCGCAAGATCTGGGTGATCTGATGGGCCTTGACCACAGATACCGACGTATTTGCCTGCTTTACGGCATGCATGAATTGCCATAGAAAGAAGTGCTTTTACGGCTGGATCACGTTCATCAAATAAGTGAGAAACAATTCCGGAGTCACGGTCTAGACCAAGCGTTAACTGGGTTAAGTCGTTTGAACCGATAGAGAAGCCATCGAAGTGTTCAAGGAACTGTTCAGCTAATAATGCGTTTGTTGGTAACTCACACATCATGATCACTTTCAGACCATTTTCACCACGTTTCAAACCATTTAACGCCAATAATTCAATTACACGTTTCGCTTCATGTACAGTACGTACGAAAGGAATCATGATTTGAATATTGGTTAAGCCCATTTCGTCACGTGCTTTTTTCAACGCGCGGCATTCTAATTCGAAGCAGTCACGGAAGTTGTCAGACACATAACGGCTTGCACCACGGAAGCCCAACATTGGGTTTTCTTCTTCAGGCTCGTATAACTTACCACCGATCAAGTTTGCGTATTCATTTGACTTAAAGTCAGACATACGAACGATGACAGGTTTGTCTGCAAATGCTGCAGCAAGGGTAGAAATACCTTCAACCAGTTTTTCAACATAGAATTCGATTGGCGATGCATAACCCGCTGTACGCGCCATCACCGCAGCACGTGTTTCACGTGGCAAGCTGTCAATGTTCAACAATGCTTTAGGGTGAACACCGATCATACGGTTAATGATGAACTCAAGACGTGCAAGGCCAATCCCTTCATTTGGAATTTGTGCAAAGTCAAATGCGCGGTCAGGGTTGCCGACGTTCATCATCACTTTGAACGGAAGCTCTGGCATAGATTCGATTGAATTGGTTTGAATCTCGAAATCTAAAGAACCTTCGTAGATGAAACCTGTATCACCTTCTGCACATGAAACAGTTACTTCTTGGCCGTCTACTAGAACTTCAGTTGCATTACCACAACCAACGATTGCTGGAACACCCAATTCACGCGCAATAATCGCTGCGTGACAAGTACGACCACCACGGTTAGTGACAATTGCAGCCGCACGTTTCATTACTGGTTCCCAGTCTGGGTCAGTCATGTCAGATACAAGCACGTCACCGTCTTGTACTTTGTCCATTTCTTTAATAGACGTAACAATACGGACTTTACCAGAACCGATACGTTGACCGATTGAACGACCTTCACAAATTACAGTGCCTTTTTGTTTCAAAAGGTAGCGTTCCATGGTGCCGACGTTTTCACGGCTCTTCACAGTTTCAGGGCGCGCTTGAACGATATAAATTTGACCGTCATCACCATCTTTTGCCCACTCGATGTCCATTGGAGAACCATAATGGTTTTCAATGATCAGCGCTTGTTTTGCAAGTTCTTGTAGTTCGTGGTCGTTTAATGCGAATTGTTGACGCTCTTGTTTTTCAACATCAACCACAACAACTGATTTACCTGCAGAAGCTTCTTCGCCATAAATCATTTTTTGGTGTTTAGAACCCAGATTACGACGGAGTACAGCGTGCTTGCCTGCATTTAAAAGAGGTTTAGAAAGGTAGAATTCGTCAGGGTTTACAGCACCTTGAACAACCATTTCACCCAAACCATAAGATGCAGTGATGAAAACTACGTCACGGAAACCTGATTCAGTGTCGAGTGTAAACATTACACCTGCTGCACCAGTTTCAGAGCGAACCATACGCTGAATACCAGCAGATAAAGCCACAACATCATGCGCAAAGTTTTGGTGTACGCGGTAAGAAATTGCACGGTCGTTATACAGTGATGCAAATACTTCTTTGATCGCGATCAATACGTTGTCGATACCGCGAATGTTTAAGAAGGTTTCTTGTTGGCCTGCAAAAGAAGCATCTGGTAAATCTTCTGCTGTCGCAGAAGAACGAACGGCAACCGCGATGTCTGGGTTGCCGTTTGAAAGCTCTGCAAATGCTTTACGAACTTCTTGTTCGAGTTCTGCCGTAAGTGGAGTATCTACAATCCATTGGCGAATTTTCGCGCCTGTTTCAGCAAGAGCATTTACATCATCAACATTGAGGACTTTTAACTCTGCATTGATTTTAGCGTTTAGGCCACTTTGCTCGAGAAATTCACGATATGCTTGAGCTGTAGTAGCAAAGCCACCTGGTACAGATACACCTGCATTTGATAGGTGGCTGATCATTTCACCTAAAGATGAGTTTTTCCCACCTACAAGTTCAACGTCGTGTTTCCCTAATTTTTCTAGACCAATTACGCGCGCTTCCAAAGTTGTTACTCCACTTTTGCAGTATTTAATCACTATCTTGGCATCAGATTATAACAAATCTACTTAGCTTTTTGATTTTACTAAGCGACAGTCATGTAAGATCGGTTTACTATAAAGATTATATAGCACTAAGACAAATTTTTGAGGAGAATTTTAATGTCAGGAAGTAAACAATTTAAGCGGAGTGTTTTTTTTGTATCTGATGGTACTGCAATTACCGCTGAAACCCTTGGGCACTCGCTATTGGCGCAGTTTCCAAATGTTGACTTTGACATTCATATTATTCCTTATATTAGCTCTGAAGAAGCTGCTACAAATGTGGTTGCTGAGATCAATTTAAGGGCACAACAAGACGGACAAAAGCCACTGGTTTTTGACACTTTAGTTGACCCGTACGTGCGTGACATTATTAATACTGCAAATGCTATAAATCTTGATGTATTTGAAGGGCTTATTAGTAAATTGTCTGAGGAGCTGGGAACACCGCCTACAACTTTAGTCGGACAGACCCATGCGGTGACTGATTCGGAGTCTTATAAAGCACGTATTGATGCGGTGCATTTTGCTTTAGATAACGATGACGGTGCACGTACACGCCACTATGACAAGGCCGATCTGATTCTGATTGGGGTGTCACGTTCGGGTAAAACCCCGACATCAATTTATTTGTCATTACAGTTTGGTATTCGTGTTGCAAACTATCCTTTAACTGAAGAAGACTTGGATGACAACCGTTTACCTGCGGTACTTCGCGCGCATAAACAGAAGCTTTTTGGTTTGATGATTGATGCTGAACGTCTTGTTGCTATTCGCTCTGAACGTAAAGCCAATAGCCGTTATGCAAGCTTCAGCCAGTGCCAAATGGAGCTTCGCGCAATTGAAGGGATTTATATCTCTGAAGGGATTAAATACTTAAATGTCTCGGAAATGTCGATTGAAGAAATTTCAACTCGTGTACTCCAAATGACGGGTTTAAAACGTCGCATTGGTTGATATTGTCATTACATTATAAAGCGTCATATTGATGATGCTTTATAATAGATGTCTTTCATAAATCATTTTTTACTCAGCTCCAAGTTGTAGATTCCAGCGATTAAATTGAATCTCAAACCAAGCCTTTTACCTCTATTTCGATAACGCTCAGCAAGAATTTTGAAGGTTTTCAG